>JANLQB010000760.1:0-11467 GCA_031367565.1 Verrucomicrobiota bacterium | reverse complement strand
TAAGTCGTCGATCCCGTTACCACGATCTGGCCCTGGGCGGGAGTGTCCGTGGCGAGCGCCGCGAGGAGGGCGGCAGCTCCTGCGGTGAGAATGCGGCGCGATGATTTCGAGGGGAGCTGCGTGTGAGGCGTGTGAGGTTTGGAGTGGCTCATGGTTGTTGGGGTTGTTTTGTTTTCCGCGATTCCCTCCCCGTCAGACGGGTCCTACATAAGAACTCTACAAAGTCCCCGACGCTGTCACGCAAAAACTGCCTGACGTTCCAACGTCACCGCCTCTGCTGCGCGGCAGTCAGTGGCGGCAAATCGGCGAGTGCTGGCGAGTCGGTGCAATCGTATGGCGGCGCCCACACGAGGTGGCGAAGCAGGCTGCGCCACTCGATGAGGCCGTGCTCGATGATCGCGCGGACCACTTCCGCTGCGCCCGCGCCGTACTCGGGAGGCACGCCCATTTCCAGATAGCCCGGCAGGTCCGCGCGCTCGTAGGTGCGCTGGCAGACTGCGCCGAGGTGGCCGCCGAAGCGCGATTCGTCGCCGGCAAAGCGAGGGCCGGCGCAGAGATTGGCGAGATCGAAAATGAGGTCGTCGATTGGGTAACATTCGTCCTCGAGCGCGGCGCCGATGGCGAGTCCTCCGCCTTGCTGGAAGAAGCTGAAGAGGATGCCGCGTCGGGTCGGCGTGCCAACTTCCGAAATTAGGACGAGCCTCCGCCAGTCGGACGCAGCGGTGCTGACGATCTCGACGCTGCCGCACCACGCCTGTTCGGCGCAGCCACGGCAGGGCGGGGGAATCTCGCGTCGCTCGGATGGCTCGATCAGCGCGCCGCCGTGGGAATCGAGCCATGCGTTCGCGGGATGCATTGCAAAATGGACACGCGCGATGAGCTGCCGGCCGCGGTATTCCAAGTCGGCGAGCGTGCCGCCGCTGAGTTCTGAAAGGCGAGGGCGGATGTTCGCGTGAAACTCCTCGGAGGTGACTTGCGGTACTTTGAAAAAACAACGCACGACCGGCGCGAGCACGAGCACGTTTTCCCCGGCCCCGTCGGCGCATGCACCACGACATCGCGCCCCTCGCGCAGCGCATGCACTGCCTGCTGCTGCCAGAGATCCGGGATGACTAAACTATGGATGAGCGGATTGATATTGTTTGGATAACCTACGTTCCTCGCACTGCCAATATGCCTGAAGATTCACCACCCGATTTGCCGCTCGTCGAAGTGGGCCGCTATGCCCGCCTCTCGCAGGCGAAGGAGCGCGCGCTGGTGGTTTCGGCGATGGAGCTGCCGCACTGGATCGTGCGCGAGGGGCGCGCTTTCACGCTTCGCGTCGAGCCACCTGCGCAGGCTCAGGTAGCGCAGGAGTTGGAAAAATTCGAGATCGAGCAGACTCAGCGCGTCATTTCGGTGGAAGAGCCGCCATTGCCTAAAATCGAGACGCTCTCGCTGTATGTCGCCGCTTGGTTTCTCGGCACGTGCTGGTTTGCGCAAAACGTGATGCCGCCCGGATGGCAGGCCAAAGGCGAGGCTGTAAGCAGATTGATCGTCCGCGACGGGGAATGGTGGCGTGCGCTGACCGCACTTGTCCTCCACGGCGACACCTTGCACCTCGTGGTAAATCTCGTGTCGGGCCTGCTCTTTTCAGCGTTTGTCCTGCCACGTTTTGGGACAGGTATTACGTGGTTGCTCATCGCCCTGAGTGGATTCTTTGGAAACCTGGCAAACGCCTGTTTTTACCAAAGCACATCACATAATTCGATCGGCTCATCGACGGCCGTCTTCGGCGCACTTGGTCTGTTGGTATCTTCGGATTTCATCGCCCGTTTCGCTTCTCCGACTACGCGGAGCCGGTGGCAATTGGTCCTTCCAGTAGGTGCAGGCCTGGCCTTGCTGGCCTATCTGGGCGTGGGGGAAGAAGAGCAGAGTCACACCGACTACATGGCGCATCTCTGGGGCTTTATCGCCGGGCTGCTGCTCGGCGGAGTAGCCGCAGTTTGGCGGGTTCGCGAGTGGGTTGGCACTGCGGCCCAGCGCTCCCTGGCTCTCGTGGCCCCGCTGCTCATTCTCGGAGCTTGGTGGTTCGCTTTGACGCGCCCGCATTGACCCGGATAAAGAAAAAGGGCACCCATGACGGGTGCCCTTTGAAGATGGAATTGTGAGGTGGTGCTGCGACTAGCTCTTGAGCGCGTAGGTCGCCGGAGCGATTCGCTTGATGGCAGAGTTTTTCTTACCCGTCGTTGCGAACCAGATATAAATATTCTTATACTTCGCACCGAGTTTGTCCGCGAGATCCGCGATCTTGATGCCGCCCGAGCCCGCTGCCTGAAGGTGTTCCAGGATATTCGCGCTGAGGGCACCCCGCTTGGAACCCTTTTTTCTCCGCGCCACCTTCACGGCTTTCGGTGCTGGAGCGCTCTGCGGCGCTGCGGAAACGGCCTTCGCGCCCGATGCGATGCGATAGTGGCCTCCCGTGATTTTTTTGATGGAAGGAATGCGCTTCAGATTGGAATGAAACCAGGAATGGATATTCACTGGCTTCGTTTTCATCGCGAGAGCGAGTTCCTTCACGCGCACACCTGCCTCGCCCGCCGCTTCTAATGCGGACATGATAAAGTCCCGATAGGTGCCGCCTTTTTTAGCGCGGGGAGCGGGTGCGGATTTGGCCTTGGATGGTGAGGCAATGACTTTGGATGCGGCTACAGGGTTGCCGCTAACAACGGATGCTCTGAGAGCGGAAATACGTTGCTCGACTGCGGTCAACTCGCCCTGAATCGTCGCGCGTCTCTCTTCGAGGGCGATCAATTCTTTTAGGGTCTCAATAACGGGATTGGCTGGATTCATGGCGGCGAATGTTGAGGATAGATTAGTTAGCCGCAAGTGAAAATTACAATAATAGCCTATATGAGGTCCCGCTGAACGCAGCGTCATCATTTTCTTGCCAGCATGAAATTCATACCTACTCTGCGCCCTTCTTTTCCTCAAAACCGACGATGAGACTCCCCTTATTTGCAGCCTTTTGCGCTGTGGTCACGCTGTCCGGCTGCGTCACTCCACCGCCGACGCCCCCTCCAAAACCTGTCGTTGTAAAGACGGCGCTGCCTGTGAAAAAGGCGAGCTTTTGGAAAGGGGATGAAGTGAAAGGGGAATCCAGGATCGTCATCGATCTAAGTGGGCAAAGAGCCTATTTTTACAAAGGTGACGCGCGGGTCGGCGAATCAGTCGTATCCTCCGGAAAAAAAGGATTCGAAACGCCTCCCGGGAAATACAAGGTGATCCAAAAGGATAAGGATCACGCCTCGACGCTATACGGGCAGTTTGTCGGCGATGATGGGGACGTGGTGCGAAACAACGTGGATATGTCGAAGGACAAGCCGCCCGCCGGCACGAAGTTCAAAGGCGCGAAGATGCCATTTTTCCTCCGCTTTCACGATGGATACGGCCTGCATGCCGGGGTCGTTCCGGGACATCGCGCATCGCATGGATGCGTTCGGCTGCCGCGGGAAATGGCGATGCACTTTTTCAACAATGCGGAGGTTGGCACTCCGGTGACGCTGCAGGAGTAGCCGACTTATTCAGTCCGCAAGGAGGGGATCGAACAGGCTCTAGGTGCCCTGTAATTCTCCGTTTGTGGGGCACCGAAACGTCCAACAAAAAGGCCAGCGGGGCGCGGAAGGTGCCTTGGCTTGGTGAACATTGGTGGACCGGTGAAGGCATGGCTGCGTTTCGCTTTGGCTGGGATCAATAGCTGAACAATGACTGAACCTTTCGGGCCGATCGCCTTTTTCCAGCCAATGATTTCGCCTGCCGGTAGAATCCGCGTCATTGCAACCGCTAGTTCTGAATTTATGACGGAACTTAGGGTGGCAAAACTCAAGTCGCAGGAACGCAGGTTGGTGTGAGTTAGATCGGCGTTCCTCAGGTTGCAGGAACGCAAATCGGCAAAACGCAAATCGGCGTAACTCAGGTCGCAGTTACTCAGGTCGGCGTAATATGCCTCTGCCCCTTCGCGCGTGATGAAAAAATGAATTCCGAACCCTCACTCATGCTCAAACTTTTCGCAGAAAGGGAGCTTCGGCTTTACGACCTTTCCCTTTTCGTAAATAGTCTCTCGATGATGCCGACCAAGAGTTGCAGGGAAATGCCGAGGCTTGTAATGGGAATAATAGGGGGGCGGCGGCGCATCTCTCGCTAACGCTTTTTGAGCGTTTTCGCGTGCGCGACCCGCACGATCTCGACCGCTTCCGCGATCATTTCGGCGGTGATCTCCTGCGGGACTGGGGCGGGCTTCGCGCCTTCTGGCGTGATCGGATGGAGGAATCCGTTTTGCTCCAAAAATTCCCGCGCGATGTGCTCGACGCACGCGCTGCGGGACATGCCGCGTTGATGAGAATAATCCGTTAGGGATTGCCACAGTTTCGGAGTCAGCATGATCCTCGTCTTATGTTTGGAGGCGGGTTTACCGGTGTCCTTCCTGTCGCGTTTTGTATCAGATGGTGTCTTTATGGGGTTCCAAATGGTGCATGTTTTGCCGTTCGTCAAGGAATCGATGGGGCACCATTTGCTTGGGTGAAACGCGTTTAAACGAACGCAAAACAAGCGCGAAAAAAAGGATTGTTGCCATCGGGGGACCAGGTAACGCTTTGGGAGGGCACCTTATTAGCCACCGCGTGGCACTATTAAAGCTCACCGCACACTCATGAAGCAAAAACTAAAACTCGAACCAAACCAAAACAAGCGGCGTATGTATTGTTGGGCGGCATTCTGGGCACCCTTCGCGGAAGGCTGCGCCGTGGGCCGCATATACGAGCTGGCACAAACCCTACCAGCGCACCCTTTCGGCGGCCCGTAAAGTGCCCACCTTCCCGCATCGGAAAATCCAAAAACTCGTGGAATAAGTGGCGGAACGATGCGGCTGAATTTCCAAATGGACGGGGGAATGATGTTCCGAAAATGGTGAAATGTGGTGAACATCTTTTCTCTCCCTTGGGTAAAAACGTCCGCAAGGAGGGGATCGAACCCCCGACCAATCGCGTGTAAGGCGACCGCTCTACCGCTGAGCTACTTGCGGATTTGATTTCGGAAATTGGCGTCGGCGAGCCGGGGATGCAAGCGTGAATTCGTCTGGCGGGCATGTATTCCAACCACCGTCCTTACGGGAGTCTTAAATCGCGCGTCAGGAGTCCGCCGTGCAGGGTTTTGCAGGGGTGGCGATGATGCGGATGCGCTGTGTCACTCTCGGCGGGTTCAAAAATTCTCCGCCCGGCATCGAGTCGATAGAGGCTAGTGGCGGACTTGCTCTTGAGGTAAAGCGCGAGGGGCATTTGCGGGCTGATGCCAGGGTGGAGCGAGGGATGCAGAGCCGTGCGCCGGTAGCGAAGTCCGGCTCCGAGGCGGCCATTTGGGAAAGGGTCGAGGGTTAGCTTTCGACCCTGAACGCGGATTTCATGGGAATCGACGAAGGTCTTGCTGGCGACAAACTCCAGCCGGTCAATGGAGGTATCGACAAAGCGGCTGGTGCTCCCGCCTTCGAGCGGAGTCTCGCAAAGGAGTGGCCAGTCTTCGAGCGCCTTTCGGATGGTGAGCGAGGCGGCACCGCTCGAATACTTCAGCATCGTGGGAAAACGCCAGTCCGCGATGGCGCGATAGGCCTCGACGGGCAACACGAACCCCCCCTTTTTTAGATCTCGCAATACCGCTTCAAAATCGGACCAAAGGCAGGTGGGTAAGAAATAGAAGTCGTGCAGCTTTTCACCGTGAGCGACGAGTGGCTTTGTGAATGGATGGTTGAGCAGCCAGGCCGCGAGCGCGCGCCAGAGGAGCGCCACCGCCGACATCCATGAAGCATGCGGCAGTGTCTCGACGGCGCGGAATTCCAGCAATCCACGGCAACCGCCATCAAAGCTGGTGTTCCAAAATTTGTCAAAACTGGCTTCGCTGCGATGCGTGTTTCCGCTGCCGTCGGTGTGCAGATGGCGAATCGTTTCACTGATGAGGTAGCGATGATCGCCAGGCGGCAGCGTTTCAAGAAACTGGTAGGCCATTTCCAGATCGTAAAGAGCGCTGGAAGATTCATCGGGTCGGGGAGCCTGCGAAGATGCGCCGACGTACTGGCCGGTGAAAAGATAGGACAGGCAGGGGTGATGTTGCCAGTAGCGCAGGATGGAGGTGACCCAGCGTGGGTGGGTGAAGAGCGGGTTGGTGTCCAGCGTTGGGCCGCCAAAAAGAATGTGATTTCCGCCACCGGTCCCCAAAGTTTCGCCGTCGTAGGTTTGTTTGAACGAGCGCAAGCCGGCCGGTTCGCACGCCTTTTCCAGCTTGTGCATCCATCCGTCGTATTCCGACCACGAGTAGGACGGCGGAAGGTTCACCTCGATCACGCCGGGGTCCGCGGCGATGCCTAGTTTGCCCCAGCGATCCGTTTCATCGCCGGGCACGTAGCCCGAGAAAACGACGGGGCCGATTCCCGATTTATACTGCGCGGAAACAATCTTTTCGAGCAGAGTTAGAAATGGCTTTTGGCGCAGCGGCGGGAGGAAAACGTGGAACTGTCCGTCGCGTACTTCGATGGTAAGTGCGCGTTTGCTGACGTTGTCCGGCAGCAGATTCAGGGGCAGGCGCAGGCCGGCGGGGCCTTCGATGCGCAGCAGTTCGATGCGCTTTCCGAGCGTCCAGTTATCGCTGCGGAAAACCTTCCTATCATGATCGAGCGGCAGCACCCAGGCGGCGTGGCGGGCGATGAGGGGATCGGCGGCGCGCAGCCAAGACGCTTTGAGTTTCAGCCCTTCCAGTAGAGCCGCTTTGAAAGTGTCGATGTCATCCGGGCTCGCGAGCTTGACGGGCGATGGCTTTGCGAGCGCGGGCACCAGTGGCTTGCGGTCGGTATTCCAGACAAGATTCAGCGCCCAGCGAGGGTTGCCTTCGCCGGGGTAGAATTTTCCGGGAGAGAAAAAGATTACGGCACCGGGCAAGGATTGCGCGATCAGGGCATCGGCCAGCGCGTAGGCGTAGCGGAGCTTCGTCGGGCCGAGGGCGGTGATATACCACTCGGGTCCGTCGGGCTGAAGGGGAACATAGGTAGGTTCGCCGCCGAGCGTTAGCTGGACTTTGGATGCAGCGAGCGAGGCTTCGATTTTCGCGGCGACGACTGTGGGCGATGCGGATTTACTCATGCGGCAGGATGCTAAGGGTGGCGCTCATCGTTTGCGTAGGCGCAGGCGTCGGGTGGTAGTAGTTCCCGAGCATCGGGGAAATATCCGCAGCCGTGAGGCCGACGGCGGCGGTGAGGTGATGGTGATCGCAAAAGGTGCCATTCGTAGGATCGAGCCCGATCCAGCCAGCGCCGGGTAGATAAGTCTCCACCCATGCGTGCAGCGCGCCCTCCGCGATTTTTTCTTCATCTCCAAATTCGCAGAGATACCCACTGGCCAGTCGCGTGGCGAGGCCCATCCCGCGCAGCGTTTCCACCATGAGCACCGCAAAATCCCGGCACGCGCCGCTTCCGCGCTGGAGTGTTTCCGCCGGCGAAAACGCCTCGCCTTCATCGCGTCGCTCATAGCCGAGATTGTCGTGAATCGCCGAGTTCAGCGCCGCCAGCGTTTCCATCGTCGGCTGCGGAGTCGCCGGTCTTTTCCAGAACCGCAAATCGGGAGCAGCCTCGGTTTGCAGATAAGGTCTTAGCACGCGCCATTCGGCGGGCTGGTACACGAGCGGGAGGTCCAGCGCGTGGCGATCAAGCAGAAAGCCAAACGCATTTTTCGGCTGCACTTCGAGTTCGATGTTCAGGCTCGCGGCAAGGAGCGCAGATGGCGCGGGGTAAAAGCAGGACGCGATTTCGTTGTCGAAAAGATCGCGCCTGAAATTTACCGAGGCGTCGATATTCGTCTGAAAATCGACGCTGTGAACTCGGACGTTGTGATCGACTTTCGGAAACAACCGGAAGAGGTGCGGGGAAAACGAGACGGTGTCGGAGTAGCTGTATTGAGTCTGGTAAAGGATCTGTATTTTCATGCGCGCACTTTTCCTCCCCGGCGCTTCATGGTGACGCGCACTTTCATTTCCTGACCGCCACTGCCTTTAAAAGTACCGCGCAGCGGTGCTGCATCGCGATAGTCGCGCCCAAACGAGACGGCGACATACCGTTCATTGACCCATTGCCGGTTCGTCGGATCGATCGCCACCCACGACATCCCCGGCACGAGCGCCTCGATCCATGCATGGGTAGCTACCGCACCCGTCATCCGTCCGATCGTGCCATCCGCATTTCGCGGCGGATCGGTCTCGATGTAGCCGCAAACGTAGCGCGCAGGCAGCCCGGCGGCGCGCAGGATACTGATGCCGATGTGCGCGAAATCCTGGCACACACCCTCCTTGTTTTTCCAGATCGTCGCGAGCGGCGTCGTGTTATCGGTCGAGCCGGATTTGTATTTGAACTCCGTGTGAATCGCATTGCTCAAACCCACCAGCGCCTCGCCGATCGCGAGGCCGGGCCGCAGATACTTTTTCGCCCAGAGTACACTCTCGCGAGTGATGTCGATCACAGGAGTCGATTGCGTGAATTGGAAAATATCCGTGAGCGCCGAGTGCATGATCTGCCGCGACTCCTGAATGCTCAGCGTCATGCATTCCGTCGGACGCTCGGGCGGAATCGTCTCGACCACGATTTCGTTTCGCACCGTGAGCCGGTCGTGCCGGAACGGGAGCGAGAAAAAATCGACGCGATTTCCGAAATGATCGTCGTAGCTGGAAGTCCCGACTTCGGGATCGAGCGAGATCTTGTGACTGATCACCCGCTGGCTGGGTAAATTCGGCGGCGTCATCCGCGCCTCGCCGTATGCTTCGGCAGCGGAATGTCCGTATTTGTAATTGGTGACGTGTGTGATCTCGAACTCCATCTGGCCCTGGTTCGGGAGCGCGTTTATGGACGAGACCGCGCACGGCACCAAGCGTCAATTTCCGGCAGCAGCCGCTCTTTCAGCGCGGCCTTGAAACGGATCGAGTCCGCCGCTTTCGCCGTCGCCGGTGCCGCATCCGGCGGGAGATTTTTTTTCGCCCATGCTTCGAGTTCCGTGGCGCGCGAGGCTTCGGTGAAATTCTCGAAGACATCCGCGAGATAATCATTCGCGCGGAACGAGGAAAGTTTTGCCACCAGCGCGGTGATGTTTTTCTGCGCGAAAACGAGCGCGAGTTCCGGCTGCTGGCTGCCTCCCGCCACGCGCTGCACGATGCGCGCGGCCTGCTGCGGGGGAAGCTCATCCGTAAGCGCGATGGCGAGCGTTTTCTCGATGAGCGCGGGATCGTGCGCTGCGGCGAGCGCGCCGTAGAGGCTGCGCTTTTGCTCCACGGAATCCGTCTTCTTCGCCGCCTCGTGGAGCTGCGCGTGGATCTTCTCATCCGCCTCGCGCCCCGCGAGCCACCACACATTATCGCGCTGCTCGCCGGTCAACGTCTCCGGCTGCTCGATATACTTTGCGAACCGCGTGCGCGCTTCTTTCAGGACCGTTTCATCGCCGAGCGCACCGAGCGCGTGGATGACGGTATTCCGACGCAGATCGTCGAGCGGTTTTTCGCCCGCTTTCGCATCCCAGCCGAGCCGGTCGAGTTGGGGCTGGAGCAGACCGCGCGCCCATTGGCGGAACGGCTCCCGTTCCGTCCGTCCGCGCGAAAGCCCGTCGATGAATTCCAGCTTGCCCGCGATCTGCGCCACGATCGCAAAAGAGTCGTCGCTGGCCAGTTTCGCCGCGAGTTCCAGATACGCCGACGCCTTCACCCGCGCCGCCTGCGCGAGCGCCCATGTGTCGCAGAGCAGATTCAGCCGGTCCGCTTCCGGCAAAGCATCCGCCTTCGCTAAGAGCGCGGCGAAACCCGTATTATATTGCACGCGAAAGTAACCGACCCCGCCCGCGTTGGCCTTCACGCTCGCGCCTGCCGGACGCGGGAAAGCGACCGGCTCCGCACCCAGCTCCACGAGCTGCGGCTGCCCGGATGCCGGCCCGATCAGCAGCGGGATTTTCCACGTCAGCGGCTTCGCATCTTTTTGATTCAAAGTGAAACGCTCCTGCGTCAGCGACAGCGTGTCGCCATTCGCTGCGCCGTCGATTTTCACTACCGGAAATCCCGGCTGCTCCGTCCACCCCGCCGCAAATTCCCGCACGGGCTTCCCACTCACCTCCGCCAGCGCGATCCACAAATCCGCCGTCGTCGTGTTCCCAAATTTGTGCCGCTCCATATAGCTTCGGATACCTTCACGGAATTTCTCCTCGCCGAGATAACTCTCCAGCATGCGGATAAAAGACTGCCCTTTCTGATAGGTGATTTCATCGAACGCATCGCCCGCCTGCGTCTCCGTCTCCACCACCTGCTGGATCGGATGCGTCGTCGCCCGCGCATCCAGTGCCATCGCGTGTTCCTTCTCGCCCGCCGCCCGCGTCCACACATTCCAATCAGGATTGAAATGGTCCGACGCCTTCGTCCCCATCCACGATGCAAAGCCCTCGTTCAGCCACAGATTATCCCACCACGCCATCGTCACCAGATCGCCAAACCATTGATGCGCGATCTCATGCGCGATCACGGCAAAGGCGCGCTCCTGGGCCGAGTGCGAGCTCGTCTTGGGATCAAAAAGAAACGCCGTGTCTGTATAGATAATACAGCCCCAATTCTCCATCCCACCCGCCGCCGTATTGGCAAAGCTAATCTGATCCAGCTTCGGCAGCGGATACTTCACGCCGAAGTATTCATTGTAGTAAGGCACGATCTTTTTCGTCGCCTCCAGCGCATAGCGCGCCAGCTCGCGTTTCCCCTCCGTGAAATAAACACCAAGCTGAATCCCATCCACCTCATCGCGCAGCACATCAAAATCACCTGCGGAAAACGCGAGCAGATAGCTCACCATCGAAGGTGTCGGCGCGAAGACCACTTCCTTCCAACCCTCTGCCAGCTTCGTCTCGCGCTCCGCCGGCATATTGGAAATCGCCGTGTGTTTCTCCGGCACCACCGCCGTGAGTTGAAAGGCCGCCCGGAACACCGGTTCATCCCAGCACGGAAACATTCGCCGCGCATCCGTCGCCTCAAATTGCGTCGTGAGCGCCCGCTTCTCCGCCGAGCCCACTTGATACCGCGTGAGGTAGAGCCCCTCCGTCTGCTCCGTCAGCTTGCCGTGATATTCCAGCACCAGCGTATATTTTCCCGGCGGCAATTCCTCCGCGAGCGCAAAGGTGAGCGTCTGCTTTTCCGCATCCAGTTTCGGAGTCAGCGCGATCGGTTTCGCGGCATTCAGCGTCGCTTTGTCGATGTCGAGATTCAGCGAATTCAGCACGATCTCGCGGACCGCCGCGCGCACTTCGATCTCGATCGTCTCGCTCCCGCGCAGCGCCGCCTTCTCAATGCTCGGCTCGATGCGGATCGCATACCGCAGCGGCACGACGCTCTTCGGTAATTTCCCCGGCGTCCGCTCAAAAGCGAACGGCTCCTCCGCGCG
>JANLQB010000759.1:0-2905 GCA_031367565.1 Verrucomicrobiota bacterium | reverse complement strand
ATGCGCGAGATGAGCGTGAGGTAGGTGTGATTGATGAAGAGCGCGGGCTTGCCGAGTGCGGAGCCATAGACTTTGGCGAGGAGGGTGTTCCATTCGCGGAACTTCACCGCGACGAGGGGCTCGTCCTTCACGCGTTCGTAAAGCGCCAGGAGGTGGTCGGCGGCTTTGCTGAAGATCGCGGTCTGGACGCCGAAGCGGAGGACGAGTTCGTCGCTCGACGGGATGCGTTTGATGCCGGTGGAGAGGAACTGGTCGAGCCAGCGCCACGCGCTGAGCGGATCGCTCTCACGGAGTTCCGTGGTGCTAATGGAGGCGAGTTCGCCGCGATGATTCAGGTGCCACGCTTCGAAGCGCTGGCCATCCGTGACGAGGCCGATGTAGTTGGCGGGCTTCGGACGGGAGGCGAAGTATTTTTTCAGCTCGCGCTGGGCGTCATCGCGCTGGGCGTCATCGCGCTCGCCGTCGAAGTCGCTCTTCACCTCGACGATGATATGCCGGTAAAGGGCGTCGATGCGTCCACGCAATTCCCCGGCGGTGATCTTGCTTTCAAGTTCAACCTCCAGCGGGTCGATCTTAAACGCCTCGCGGAGGAAGTTCAGGAAGAGATGCCGCCGGGTATCGTGATGTTTGTTGCCGCGGATCGCCTCGTTAATCTGCTCGCAGTAGCTCGCGAGCTTTTCCGGAAAGTGTTTCGGAAATGGAGATATGTCGGGCATCTCGCTCAGGCCTCTCCCGCTTGGGCGTTGAACAGTTCCAGCGCGGTGACAAATGAGTCATTTAGATCCATGCCCGTGTCCTGCTCGGGGGCGATCCTTTTGAAGCCCGCGTGCATGAGGCACATGAGCTGGAGTCCCGAAAACTCTTCGTCCGGGATAGTTCGCAACTTGTATTTCTTGTCCGAACTAGCGTAGTCCAGCCCGCTGCGACCGAGCATCCCAATCTCGAACGCGATGGCACGCACTTGCTCGACGTCCATCGGTGCGAAGCGTTGGAGCGCACCCAGGAGGAACCAGACTGCAGCGGGGTGTTTCTGCCGAAGTAGTTCGGGGTTGGTCGTGCCTTCCTTGGCTGGCGCCTCGGTGACTTCGTGGGTGCCGGGATCAGGTTCCCATTCATACCATCCGCGCAGGTCGAGGAGATCGGCAAAGGCATCAACAAGGTCGTATTCGTCGCCGGGTTGGAGCGCGTCGCGACGATCTTTCCAAAGTTGGAAAAGACGTGGCGAGAGATTCGCGCCGTCGAGTCGCTGATAATTTGACCAGTAATCGGTAGCCCCGTTCGTGAAGTCGTCGAAGAAGAGTGCCGAAGCACCGTTGAGCGCAGTGAGGGCTCGGAGGACTTTCGGCGGTGTCAGCTTGCGAATCTCCGGATGGATTGTGGCGGCGAGTGCTTCGCCCGCGAGGCGATGGAGCGAAACAAACTGCGCATGCCGTAGGGCGGGCACGTCGCGGTGGAGCAGCGTCTCAATCCACATATCGAGCGGCGTATTCGAGATGCAGCCGCAGAGTCCGCCGACGAGATCGGGCACGACCCGCTTGATCGAATCGTCGGAGTAACCGTGACGCTCCAGCTTCTTTACATCCGACGCGAGGGAGCGAATCGCCAGTTCCCGCGTCGCGGCCGTCGTCGCGAACCAACGATTCCGGCTTTGCTTTCTGGCCAGCGCCTCAAGCCGGATATGGGTCAGTTCATGAGCTTCAATGTGCTGAGCATCGGGAGGGGCGAGCCGGTCGCTGATTTGCACAACGTGATGATCCCGCCCGCTCTTCCATGCAATCTGCGCGACGCCGCTGAGCTGTCCTGACACCGGTTCCGTTCGCACTTTCACGGGGTAGCCCGAAAGCGACGCGACGTCCGCCTTGTAGGTCTCGATGATCTTGAACACGTCGGAACCCTTTGCCTTTGCCAATTCGCCCTGTGCGCTCAAGTAAAGCTTGCGCGCCTCCGCGAACACCGGCTGAGACCGAGCATCCATCATCTCGGCGCGGCTGAACATCGAGTCGAGCACCTCGATGACCTGCGCTGGCTTGTCCTCCCGGTTGAAGACGATGGCTTTTCCGAGCCAGGCATTGGCGAACTCCGGGTGCGCCGTGATCGCTTCATCGAAACACTTCAATGCTTTCGCCGAGTCGCCGAGTTCTTGCGAAGCCGTCGCTAGACCGTTGAGCGCATACGGATCGCCGGGCTTTAACTCCAATGCACGGGTGAAGAAGCGCGCCGCCGTCGGGAGATCGCGGTCGTGCTTCACGTAAATATTTCCGAGCACGACGTAGCTCCACGCGTCGTTGGGGTCGAGCCGCAGCGCGTCGATCAGTTGATCCTTTGCCGCGGACATGTCACCAAGCTCGAACAGAGTCATGGCCATTTCACGCCGGGCATCAGCCATCGCGGGATTCAGTTCCAGCACCCGATCATAGATGTCCTTCGCCTTTCGGAACTCGCCACCTTTGGCCCGCTTCGCCGCCTTCTCGAACAGCCGGCGTGCTTCCGTTTGCTCCTGCGCAGACGCTCCCTCGAACTGAATGGTGACAATGCCATCGCCGATCTCGATGTGGACGTCTCCGGGGAGGTAGTCGAATTGCTTCCGGATCACGTCGATGATTTCGGCAGCCGAAAGTCCTCCGCTCAAATCGTGTGGAGTAAGAAATTTCAAGTCGGCAAGCTGAACTACAAAGGTGACCATGTGCATTCTCTGCCCTGCGCTGGGGAATCCTTCGAGGCAAAACTTGCGCGCGTGCCGCCTGACAAATGCAGGACAAACGGCTTCACTTACTTTCCTGAAATCAGCGCGTCTCTTTCGATATCCACCGGCGCGAGTTCATCACGATCATCGGTCCGTCGGGCTGTGGAAAATCCACCTTCATCCGCATCGCAGCCGGGCTCGATGAATCGAGCGGTGGACAAA
>JANLQB010000683.1:0-5734 GCA_031367565.1 Verrucomicrobiota bacterium | reverse complement strand
CCCCCGTGACGCTCCACACCACCGCAGACGCGACCGCGCTCGTTCGCCTGCGTGACGATTTATCGAAAGCCGACACCCGCGCCGGAGCCATCATTCCCGGCTGCGATGACCTACTGGTAAAACTGGTCGCGGCCGCCCTGCGCGCTCATCCCGTGCTGAACGCCCGATGGGACGGCGATCCGCTGCGCCCATCGGCCGACATCCACATCGGCATCGCGGTGGATGCGGGCACGCGCCTGCTCTTTCCCGTCCTCCGCAACGCAGCGCTCCTGCCCCTGCTCGAAATCGCCAGCCGTTCCCATGACTTCGCCGAACGCGCCCGCCGCGGCCAACTCGCTGCCGCAGAACTTCAAGATGCCACTTTCAGCATTACCAATCTCGCGGCCTTCGGCATCGATGCTTTCGCGCCAGCGATCAACGCCCCGGAATGCGCCATCCTCGGCATCGGCCGAATCACTCGCCAGCCAGTCGAAGTCGGCGAAACCGTCGCTTTCCGCAGCGTCATCACGCTCAGCCTCAGCTTCGATCAGCGCGCGTTCGACACCGCACCCGCGGCCCGCTTTCTCCAGACGCTCACGCGCCTCATCGAGTCGCCGCTATCCTCGCTGCTGTTCTAGATCGTCGCGTTCACCAAATTACGGGGGGCCTGGCCGAGCAGTGCGCGGCGGCAGTTCTCGCTGCCTTTCACGCGCATATCCATGAGTCCCTCCTCGCTGTAAAAAGCGGCGTGCGGATTCAGGATGAGGCGGTCGTGCGCCGGATGTTGCGGATCGCGCCAGGCCTCCAGCAGCGCATGATCCGCGGGTGGCGGCTCGGTTTCCAACACGTCGATCCCGGCTCCTCCAAGGTGGCCGCTGGTGATGGCGTCGAGCACCGCAACTACGTCCACGACTCCGCCGCGCGAAGTATTGATGAGAAACGAACCGCGCGGCATCTGCGCGATCGTGTCGCGGTTCAGGATGTGGAGCGTCTCAGGCGTGAGCGGGCAGTGGGCACTGATGATATGGGAATCGCGGAGCAACTCGCCGAGCGTCTCGCAGCGGCGCACCCCGAGCGATTTCTCAGTGCCGTCCGAGACGTATGGATCATAAAATGCAACGTTCATGCCGAAGGCTTTCGCCCGCAGTGCGGCGGAGGTGCCGATGCGTCCGATGCCGATGATTCCAAACGTCCGGCCGCGCAACCGCGGCACCGGCGCGACCTGCGTGTAAGACCACGGGCCTTGCGCACGGCGGAGGCGGCTGTTCAGGAAATGAATGCCGCGCGAAAGCGAAAGCGCCATGCCGAGCGCGGTGTCGGCCACATCCTCGGTGCCGTAGTCCGGGACATTTGCGACGTCGATCCCACGGCGGCGCGCCGCGACGCGGTCCACATTGTCAAAGCCGACACCGCAGCGGACGATGAGCCGGCAACGCTTCAGCGAGTTGATCGTGGCTTCGGTAATCGTGACGGCGTGATACATCATCACCGCGTCCGCGTCCTCGATCCGGCCCGCGAGTTCCGACTCGTGGCGCGCATTGAGCGCGACGACATCAGCAAGATCGCCGAGGATGCGGTGCTCGTAATCGAGCGAGTCGCTGACAAAATCGGTAATGACTACTTTGGCGCGTGTCCTCATGGGAAAATCAGCACCAGTGCGCGCCCACAGCTTCGACATACACGGCGTAGAGCGACTGGCTCGCCGTCATGAAAAGCCGGTTCCGCCGCGCGCCGCCAAAGCACACATTGCTGCACACTTCCGGCAGCCGGATTTGCCCGATGCGTTTTCCTTCCGGCGAAAAAATGTGGACGCCATCGTAGTGTTCGCCGCTGCCTTCGACGGTCACGCCTTCCGCGACCGGCACGGCCCATCCCGCGCTCGACCACACGTTCCCGTCGGTATCACAGCGGATGCCATCGGCGAGACCTGCGACCACTGGCTTGCCGGCAACCGGCAGGTCCATCGCCATCGACGCGAACTCCTTCCCATTCGCGAGCGTGCCCCCATTCACCACCTCGAAGACCTGAATATTCCGCGGCGCTTTCTCGTAATGCGTCGCGCCCGTCTCCGCGATGTAGAGCTTTTTGTAGTCCGGCGAAAAGCAGAGCCCGTTCGGCTTGAACAACGCGTCCGTGACCATCGCGATTTTTCCGCTCACGGGATCGATCCGATACACCGCCTCCTTCAATAGCAACTCGCCCTTGTTCCCCTCGTAATTACCGAGGCTCCCGTAGCCCGGATCGGTGAACCAGATCCCGCCGTCGGGATGCACCACGAGGTCGTTCGGCGCGTTGAAAGGCTTCCCGTTGAATTTGTCCGCCAGCACCGTCACTGAGCCATCGCGCTCGTAGCGCACCACGCGCCGGTTCCCGTGCTCGCACGAGAGCTGGCGGCTCTCGCGATCGAACGTGTTGCCGTTACTGTTGCCCGCCGGCTTGCGCAGCGTGCTGAGGTGCCCGTCCTCCGCGAGCCAGCGCAGTTGCACGTTATTCGGGATGTCGCTCCACATCAGATAAGCCCCCGCGCCGCTCCACGCCGGCCCTTCCGCCCACAGCATCCCCGTGTGCAGCCGCGTGATCGGCGCGCTGCCGATCTTGTATTTTTTAAACGCCGGATCGAACGCGATCACATCCGGCTCCGGGTAACGAACCGGCGGCGCACCCAGCCCGAAGTCGCGGGCGAAAAGCGGCGCGGCGGCGAGCGTGCCGAGCGCGGTGAGGAAGGAGCGGCGGGAGGAGGACGGGGAGGAGTTCATGGGAATGGAGTGCAAGTTTTCCGCGACGGCGGCGCAAGTGTCAATCGAGCGCAAGGGAGGTAGGCAGTGGACCCATGGTGAGAAACCCGTGCGTTCGTCAATGGGCAGCGAAAACGGGGCGGTGAGCAAGTTGTGACCACTCCGGCCGGCACTCCATCGCCATCAGTTCTGCATGATCTTCTGACCTTTCATCGTGAGGTTCTTGGAGCCTTGTCCACTGGCAGACCAATAGCCGCCCGTCACCATCCCAAAGCCCTTGGCTTCGTTGAAAAATTTTACCGTTCCCGTCTTCATCGCATTGGGAGAGCCCCCACCGCCGCTCCACGCCGCCCGGTCGTAGACGATCCCATCGGCTTTCACTATGTAGCGGGGAACGTTTCTGGCGGCACTTGTCCCACCACTCCACGGATTGTTGCGCGTGAGTAATTGGACGATACTACCTGCCCGCTGCAAGTCATCTTGCGCGCGCGCAAGGCAACGTCCGCTCTGCGTTTCAACATAAATCCCGCCGTCGTTGTTGTGCAGGCCGGTCTCTGATTCGAGGCGCAGGCCACCCCAGCAATACACGTTGCCCACGGCGGATGAAGTCGCGCCAGTCGCCAGCCCATCGCCCGTCAGGAACGTCACCGCGCCGTAATCGTCGTAGTCGCACCGCTCGACGATGGCGCCATTCGCGCCACTAAGGGCGAGCACGTTGCCCTGGTCGTCAGTGTGGTAGTAATAATCCTGTCCGCCGCGCCGCATCTGGATCACCCCGTCATCTTGCGAACGCGTGGCGTCGAGGACGAACGAAGCCCCAACCGCGCCATTTTCGCGCTCCTCAATCACACCATCGCCGTCGTAGAGGAACTGCGTCGTGAGCGGGGGCCGGCCGCCGGAGAAAACGGTCCTGGCAATGCGCCGGCCGAGCGCGTCGTAGGCGTAGCTGGCCACCGGGGTCAGGGCGCCCGAGTTAAAGTCCAACGCCTGCACCTGCACCAGCCGGCCGGCGTAATCATACTGGTAAGTCACCGGACCGGCGACCGAACCGCGGCTCACCAGATTGCCGTTGTCATCGTAGGTGCGCTCATCGCAGGGCGTCTTCGTGTATTGGTTCATCTGGAAATCCATCGAACCGGGAGCGAGCCCGTCCATGAAATAAGTGCCGGAACAACTCGCCGCGCCGGTGACGCTGGTCCGGTTGCCCATGAGGTCGAGGCCGTAAACGGTGTCGCGCAGCACCGTCAGGTCGCTGATCACGGTCGCGCGCGTGAGCCGGTCCGCGGCGTCGTATTGCAGCCCCAGGGTATTCGTCCGCGGAATCGCCGGAGCGAAGATGGTGTCGCGGCGCAGGGTTTTGTTTCCTTGGCGGTCCCATCTCAGGTTCACGGCAACATACGTCGGTGAACCGGCGGCCGCGGCGTGGGTGACGCTGCTGATCTGGCCGTGGCCGAAATCGCCCGGCGCGTTCGGCGTGCCGGCGACGCCGTCGTAGGTGACGTCCGAGCGTGTGCCGTTGCCGTAGATGACGCGCTCCACCCGGCGCGGGCCAGCATAGCTGAAGCTCGCGAGCGACGCGCCGGTTTCCACGATGTTCGTGCATTGGTCGAGTGCGTCGTAGGCATACGTGAGCACGCGCCCGCCCGGATAGGTGAGCGTGAGGCGGTTGCCGACGCTGTCATAAGTGGTTAAGGCTCCCAGACCGCCCGACACTCCACGCGTGCAGTTGCCCAGCGAATCGTATTCAAATCCGGTTTTGGAACCATCGTTGTTCGCCGCGACCAGCCGCGACGCGCCGTCGAAGGCGAACGTCTCCACAGTCGTCGTCGAGGCCACGCCCGCGCCGGGCGTGATGTTGCTGGCGATGCAGCGGTCGTTCAGGTCGTAGGCGTGGAGAATCACCGTGCCATTGGCGTCCGTCTCCTGGATCAAATTGCTGCGCGGACTCCAGACGAGCGAGTGATGCGTGCCGTCGGCCTGGGTGGTTTGCGTGGGGCGATCCAGCGAGTCGTAGGCGGAGAGTGTGACGTTTCCGTTGGCATCGGTGCTGGAAATACACCGGTCGTTGTCATCGTAAGCAAACTGGCCGCTGCTCATGACGATGCCCAGAGACTCTTGTCCCTGATAAACGGCATACTGCACCGTGCGCGAAAGGCCGTCGTAACCATAAACCGTTTCGTTGCCGTTCGCGTCCGGCGCGCTGACGCAATTGTCGCGCGAATCGTAGGCGAACCGATGGGAGTTACCCACATTGTCCGTGGTGCTGATGGGGCGGTTCAAGGCATCATAAACCTTCGCCCACGCGAAGACCTGCGGCGGCCCGCCAAGATCGGGTTGGTCCGTCTGCGTGGTTTGCGTGACATTGCCTGCCTGATCCCGGAGGACGGCGATCACCGATTTTCCGCCGGGGCTGCTCACGGACGAAGGGCGGCAGGCGGTGTCATACGCGAAGGTGGTCACGCGGCCCAGATCGTCGGTGATGCTGGTGCATTCGCTGTTTGGCGCATAGGCGAAGGTGGTGGTGCGCTCGCCGTCGCCGATCGGTGCTTGCGACGGGAGGCTGAAGAACGAATCGCGCGAGCGGATGGGGCGATCCAGCCCGTCGTATTCGTAGCGCGACTCGGTGAGGCGGATGTTGCCGTTCGTACCGGGCACGTCGTTCAACTGGCCGAAGTGGCGGGCGACTTTGAGATTGTCCTTCGCGTCGTAGTTGAACGTGGTGACGTTGCCCATCGGGTCGGTGATTTTGGAGAGGCGATATTCAGCGTCTGCGAGGCGCACCGTCGTGTCTTTTTCGACGCATTGTTTATTCCAAACAGTTTCAACCCAAGCCTTCCAAGACTGACGAAGACCGCAACCGATCAGAGTGAAAGTCCCAAGGACCTTTTTTTGAGAGGAATCAGGGTCGTGGGAGGCGATGTAGTCCTGGGGATGGCTTACGTGCCCATCACAACACTCGACTGTCCCATCGAACGGGGCTCCGACGTAAACCCCGAAACCAGCAAACCCATCATACTCCA
>JANLQB010000673.1:0-4255 GCA_031367565.1 Verrucomicrobiota bacterium | reverse complement strand
CGCGGATGCTGCTCTTCGATTTCGTCGAATACCTCACGGCGTCATGCTCGAAACAGGCGCGGGCGATGGGCTATCTGACGTCGAGCCTGCAAACCCAGGCGCGCTACCGGCGCTGCTGGCGCGCGTGGGATTCGCATGTCGTGGAAACGCGGCGTCTCATTTTGCAAATAGCCGAGGAGTGCCCGCGAAAGCGCAAGCTCGTGGTCATGGGTGCGGGACTGATTCAGGACGTGCCCGTGTGCGTGCTCTCGAAGTGGTTCGAGGAGGTCATCCTCGTGGACATGGTCTTTCTGCGAGCCACGCGGAAAGAGGTTTCCGACCTCAAAAATGTCCGCCTCATTGAGGCGGATGTGACCGAGACGATCCACGCGCTTTCCCGCGATTCGGGCGCGCCGCTTCCCCGCTCGCAGCCCACGCGTTTTCTCGACGAGCCGACGATCGACCTAGCCATTTCCGTGAACCTGCTCTCGCAGCTCCCAGTCATCCCGAAGCGCTTCCTACCACGCGAAGACAGCCCGGAACTCGACGCGTGGTCGCGCGATCTCCAGGCCGCTCATCTCGACTATCTGCACAAACTCCCGGGCCGAAAAATCCTCATCACCGACACCGGCGGAATGCACCGCGATCGGGATGGAAAGGTCGTCCATGAATGGGACAATTTGCACGATCTCGCGATGCCGAAACCGGACGCGGAATGGGAATGGAAAATCGCGCCCGCGCCGGAGGCCAACCGGAAGCTGGACCACGTTTTCCGCGTCGCGGCCTATCTGGATTGGTAAAAACGCGGACACTTTCGACCGCGTTCCGGATTTTTCCTTTCCAAGCCGCAGCATCATTGCAGACTTCGACGCTCCGTGAGAATCGCCTACCTCTTTGCCCGGTATCCCGTCCTGTCGCAGACCTTTATCGACACAGAAATTCTCGCGCTCGAACGCCTGGGTGTGGAGATCGAGATTTACTCCATCTACGCGCCGCCCACGAGCTTCCGGCACGGGCATCATGCGCGGATGAAAGCGCCGATTTTCTACGCACCGCCGCAGTCGCTCACGAAGCTCTACGAGCAGGAAGCGCGGAAGACGGGACGCTGGCCGGTGGCGCTCGTCGCGGATCACGACCAGCGCTTTGGCACTGAGCACAAGGCCGCGTTGCGCGCGCGGAATGCGCTCTATTTCGCGGATACTTTTGCGGCGCGCGGCATCACGCATTGCCACGTGCATTTTGCGAATACGGCGACGCATTCCGCGATCTTCATCAAGCATCTCACGGGCATCCCGTTCAGCATGTCCACGCATGGGCAGGACTTCATGGTCGATCTTGGGAACGATGATTTGCTGCGCGAATTCGCGAAGGAAGCGGAGTTCGTGGCAAACGAAACCGAGTGGTGCAAGGAGCTGCTGAAGGAGCTGTGCCCGGCGTCGAAGGAGAAAATGATCCGCGTTTTCAACGGCATGGATTTGTCGAACTTCCCGCCCGTGCCGCCGGTGAGCAATCCCGTGCCGCGCATCGTGAGCATCGGGCGGCTGATCGAGTTCAAGGGCTTTCACCATCTCATCGCCGCGAGTGGAAAATTGCGCGACTGCGGGGTGAGCTTCGAGTGTGACATCGTGGGCGAAGGCCCGTGGCGTCCGCAGCTTCAGGCGCAGATCGACGAGCTGAAACTCGGCGGGCACGTGCGTCTGCGCGGAGCGGTGCCGCAGGAGCAGGTTTTCCAGGCGCTGCGGGGCTGCGATATTTTCGCGCTCGGCTGCATCAAGGATCGCAAGGGTGCGAGCGACGTTTTTCCGACGGTGATTCTGGAGTCGATGGCCTCGGGCAAGCCGGTCGTCTCGACGCGGATCGCGGGTGTGCCGGAGCAGATCGTGGATGGCGAAACGGGTTTTATTTGCGAGCCGGGCGATGAGCCGGGGCTGGCCGATGCACTGGAAAAAGTGCTGCGGTCGCAGGAGCTGCGCGAGCGATTCGGCGCGGCGGGACGGCGTCGGCTGGAGACGGAATTTTCCGTGGAAAAGACGGTGCTGGAGATCAAGACGGCCTTTGAAAAAATCGTGAAGCCGAGTGCCGCACCGCGCCGCGCGCCGGCGGGTCTCGGCGTGCTCGTTCATCGGTGGCCGGGCGACAAAGGGCACGAAGACAACCTCGCGCAGCTCTGCGAATTCAAACCTTCGCTGCGCATTTACGCGGCTGGCCCGTCGTTCCTAAAAATCCATGACTCGTGGCGCGAAGTCGGGCTGCACCTCGACTTTTTACCCGATGGCATGGTGCTCGAAGGCGTGTGGCGCGAGCAGGCCGATCTCGCACACCGGCTCGAAACATCCCGCATCGAATTCACGCCCGATCTGTCTTCGGAATGGTTCCTCCAGCAGGCGCGCTACGCGATGTACATGCGCGACTGGGTCGCCCGCGATGGCATTAAACATCTGCACGCGATGTCGTCCGCCGAACTCGTGTGGGGCTGGATTCTGCACCGGCTGACCGGCGTGTCGCTCAGCGCCACGATCGAGGACAAAGGCCGTAACATTCCCAAGTCTGCCATGCTCCAACTCATCAAGGAGTGCAACGGCGTGCGGTTCGAGAGGCCGAAACATATTTCCGAGGCTGCCAGCGCGGATCCAAACAGCGATACGCTTTTCCTCCAGTTTCATCGGACGGGGCGTCCGCTGGAAAACGAGTGGCTCGAACTGCTGGCGAAAGCCTCCGCGACTTTATGAAAGCAATCATCCTCGCCGGCGGTGCTGGCACGCGCCTGTATCCGCTCACCCGCATCGCCTGCAAACAACTGCTGCCGGTGTACGACAAGCCGATGATTTACTACCCGCTCGCCACGCTCATGCTCGGCGGGATTCGGGAAGTGCTCCTCATTTCCACGCCGAAAGATTTACCGATGTTCCGCGACTTGCTCGGCGACGGTGCGCGACTCGGGATGAAATTTTCATACGAGGAACAGCCGAAGCCCGCAGGCATCGCGCAGGCGTTTCTCGTCGGGGAAAAATTCATCGGCGATTCGCCCGTCACGCTCATTCTCGGCGACAATATTTTTTACGGGAAACTCGACTTTTTTCGCGAGGCGCTGCGCATGGAAAAAGGCGCGTGCGTTTTCGGTTATCAAGTGCGCGATCCCGAGCGGTATGGCGTGGTCGAGTTCGATGCGAAGGGCAAAGTGCTCAGCCTCGAAGAAAAGCCCGCGAAGCCAAAGAGCCCGTTCGCCGTGCCCGGCCTTTACGTTTACGACAACGATGTCGTGCAGATCAGCCGCGACCTGAAGCCGAGCGCTCGCGGCGAGTATGAAATCACCGATGTGAATCTCGAATATCTGAAGCGCGGCGAACTTCACGTGAAGATCCTCGGACGCGGCATGGCGTGGCTCGACACCGGCACGCAAGGAAGCCTCCTCGATGCGAGCAACTACATTGCCGCGATCGAAAACCGGCAGGGCCTCAAAGTCGCGTGTCTCGAAGAAATCGCGTTTAATCAGGGCTTCATCGACCGCGCTGGCTTGCAGGCCAACATCGACGCTTTGCCAAAGAGCGACTACCGCGCGTATCTCGAACTCGTCTTAAACGAAGGGCAAACGCCCGCTTAAGTTTCTAAAAATCGTCGCGTCGTGGACGAAACGTTCATCAAAGCCCTGCTCGAAAAATTCGCGCGCCTGAATGAATGGCTGCGCGACAAGCGGAAGGAGCGTCTTTTTTTCACGCTGCTCATCCTCGGCTTTGCGCTGCTCTACTACGGCAGCTACTACCGCCACGATCTGCGCTTCCGCGATGAAGGCGGCACGATCGCGCTCGGCGCGCAGCGGCTGCTGAATGGCGAGCGCCCGATCGTGGATGTGACGCTGAATTACAACGTGCTCTGGTTCTATCCGGTCGTCGCGTTGTTCAAATGGTTTGGCGTGAATTTCGTGCTCATGCGCGCCTACTTCCTCGCGCTCTCCGCCGTCACCGCGCTCATCGCCTTCGTCGCCGTGAATCGCGCCGGCCGCCAGCCGTGGATCGCGCTCGCGGTTGCGCTGCTCTGTGTGCTCGTGCCGGGGATGATTTTTAAGAACTACATCCCGCTCCTCGTCGTCGCGAACAGTTGCCTGCTCATGTCCGTCGCGCTCGCCGCGCCGCGCACGTATCGCAGCTTTTTCCTGGTGACCGCAGGCGGTGTCTTGGTCGGCCTCACGTTCCTGATTCGCATCGATCTCGGCATCTTTTTCACCGCGCTTTGGCTCGGGCTGCACTTCCTGCGCATGTTCGATCGCGCCGTTCCGCTT
>JANLQB010000632.1:0-4794 GCA_031367565.1 Verrucomicrobiota bacterium | reverse complement strand
ACCGATCGCCATCGGCTCGACTCCTACACGCGCGATCTTTCGGCGAATCAGAATCTTCTCTACGCGGCCTATCCCGCAGAACGCTTCAGCCATTTCCGCAAGACGAACGGCTACGCGAATCAGCCGCTCGACGGCATCTGGCTGCGCGCGCCGTATCTGCACCATGGCTCGGTGCCGACGCTGCGCGATTTGCTCGAACCGGCGGCGCAACGACCGAAGACGTTTTTCCGCGGCTACGACGTGTACGACTTTGCGCGGGTGGGTTTCATCTCGAATTTGGCGGAGGAAAAGGGACGCCAATTTTTCGCCTACGACACGGCCGTGGCCGGAAATGGAAACGCCGGGCACGAGGACAATGCGGACGGTTCCTCGAATCTACCCGCGCCGTTACGCTACGGCACCCATCTTCCGCCCGCCGAGAAAGACGCCATCGTCGAGTATCTGAAAACTTTTTAACCGGACCCCAACGACCATGAGCACGACGCCGAAACGCAAAAGCAAGTGGAAGATCTTTCTCATTCTGTTCCTGCTGTTTGCCGCGTTTGGCGGGTGGTTTGGCTGGCTGAAATTTTTCCGCGAAGTGGATCAGCCGCCCTTTGCGAATGAGGCCGAGCGTTTCAAATACGGCTCGATCGGTGCGGAGGTGAACCGGGGGATTCCGTATTGGATCTGGGTCGTGCTGCCGCGCGTGTTTCCCGATCTGCTGCCCGGCCCTGGCGGCTACAAATCATTCGGGCTCGTGTGGGAGGAAGGCCAGGAGCTGCCGTCCGGCTTTTCCAAAAAGATCGTGGGCTTTCCGCGCGTGGCGAACAACTGCGCGACGTGCCACACCGGCTCGTGGCGCGCGTCGCCCGATGAAGCGCCGCACGTCGTCGTCGGCGCGGCGTCGCACACGTCGGATGTGCAGGGGATGATCCGCTTTCTCTACCGCAGTGCGAACGATCCGCGCTTTACCGCCGACGTGCTCATGCCGCAGATCGAAAGCGAAATCCGCCTCTCGCTCGTGGACAGTCTGCTTTACCGCTACGTCATCATCCCGGCGGCGAAACGCGAACTCGCGGCGCAAAAGGAGGCGTTCGCGTGGATGGATCGCGCGCACATGCCCGCGTGGGGAAAAGGGCGCGACGATCCGATGAATCTCACGAAATACTTTATGACCGGGATGGCGAAGGACGAGACGACCGGGCAGGCGGATTTTCCCTCCATCTGGAATCTCAAAGTCCGCAAAGGCCCCGGCCTTTATCTGAACTGGAGCTGCGACACGCCCGCCGTGCGTTCCGTCATCATCGACTCCGCACTCGGCCTCGGAGCCGCGCCCGGCAATTTCCCGAATCAGCCACAGGACTGGCTCGGACGCATCCGCGGGGAATTGGACTGGATGAACTGGCGGCTGAAACGACGCGCGTGGTTTGAAAATCGCATGGCGGAAGTGGACAACTTCCTCAGCGAACTTCCGCCGCCGAAATATCCGTTTCCCATTAACGCCGAACTCGCCGCGAAAGGCCGCCCGATCTACGACCAGCACTGCGCCGACTGCCACGAGCCGGGCCGCACGCGGACGAACAAACCGATCCCGCTCGCCGAAATCGGCACCGATCGCGAACGCGCGCTCACCTGGATCCAGGAAGCCGCCGACACGGCGAATGAGCGCGTGAAGAGCTTCGGCATCGACCGTCCGAACATGGTGAAAATCGAGTCCTACCAGTCGCCCCCGCTCGACGGCATCTGGCTCCGCGCACCGTATCTGCACAACGGCTCCGTGCCGACGCTCGTTGATTTGCTCAAGCCCGTGGATCAGCGCACGAAAACTTTCCACAGCGGCTACGACGTGTACGATCCCGCGACCGTCGGCTTCATCACCGCCGGCCCCGAGGCGGAGCGCTCTGGCTGGCGGCACGACGTGACGGTGCGCGGCGACAGCAACATCGGCCACACCTACGGAATCGACCTCGGTGCGGAGGAGAAAACCGCACTCGTGGAATTCATGAAGTCGCTTTGATCTACTCTCCCCGCAGTGTGGTGCAAACCCGCGCGCGCCGGGACGGTTTTGTTGTTCCGGCGCAGGTCCGGTTCCCGCGCGCGGACTCGCGCCACCACGGGCAAAACTGTCTTTTTACACCGTCTCTCGGGATGACCGGCTTTTAAAAAAGAGCGACGGGCGGCGACCGGTGTGATTTGAAAGTTGAGTGTTGAGTGTTGCGTGCCGAGTGATGGATGAATGTCGCTGCGCATCGTCAAGACTCTCAGCACTCCACTCGAAAACTCTCAACCCACCCATTCCCCTCGTGCGCTATCTCAAAATCACCCTTTTCCTCGGGCTCGTCGTCAGCCTCATCGCGGCGGGCCTGTATGAAGCGGGGTTGTGGTCGCGGCTGGATGCGGCCATCTCGGTGGCTTTTGGTGGAGCGACGCCGGTGGCCCAGCGCTGGGTGCAGTATCCATGTTTTATCGCGTTCGCGTTTGGGATCGCGTGGACGACGATCGACATCGGCGGGCGGACGCTGAAATGCGTCGTGGCCGCGGCGGCGCTCGCGCAAATCATTGTCGCCACGGTGCTGCTGCATTTGTTTGGCATGTTCTTTTCGCCGTGGGCTTCGCTGGTGGCGACTTGCCTCAGCTTCATCACCGCCTTTGCGTATTCGCAAAGCGCGAGCGGGAGCCGGAAGCGCATCGTGCGCGAGATCTTTGGCGACCGGGTTTCCACGGAGACATCTGCGGCTCTGGTGGATTCCGATCAGCCGCTGAATTTTGAAGGCGAGCTTTGCCAGGCTTCGGTGATCGTGTGCGAGATTTTCAATCACGAGGAACTCTCGGAATCGCTGCCGGTCGCGGACTACGTGGCGCTGCACAATTCCTTCCTCCGCAATGCGTCGGAATTTCTCGTGAGCCGCGGGGGGTATCTTGACGAGTGCGATGGGGAGAGTCTGCGCGTCGTCTTTGGTGCGCCGCTGCCCGATGAAGATCACGCGCGCACGGCGTCCGCCGCCGCAGTGGCGCTGACGGCCCGGCTCGATGAGGTGAATGAAGAGTGCTCGCGAATTTGGAAGCAGATGTTCGATTTCCGCATCGGCGTAAACTCGGGCGACATGGTGGTCGCGGCTTATGGCTCCAGTCGGCTGGGCAATTTTTCGGTAGCCGGCGAACCGGTGGAATTCGCGCGTCGGCTCTGTGCGGCGAACACGATTTACGGTTCACGGATTCTGATCGGCTGCACGACTTTCAACCAGTGTGAGAAAGCGGTGGAGGTGCGGCCGATGGAATTGATCCAGCGCTACCAGGAAGAGCGGAGTCGCGAGGAAGTGTATGAGCTGCTCGGGCTGGACGGGACGCTGACTCGCGATGAGATGGAGCGGCGCGATCATTTCTGGAAAGGGATCATCTATTATCGGCAACAGCTTTGGGATGAAGCGCTGAGCTTTTTCTATAGCGCCCGGCTGAGCCATGGTGGCGATGGGCCGGTGGAATTTTACATCCGTCGCATCGAGCAACTCCGTCAGGGGCTTGCGTCGCTGGACTGGAGCAGCGCGAGGTTTTGAGGGAAAATCGAAAGCTGAAAGTAGAAAGCTAAAATTCCGTCACGTTTCCGCCAGACCGTCCGCTCCGCAGAGGAATTGATTTCAACTTTCAATTTTCTGCTTTCCACTTTTCCTCAATGAAACGCATCGAATATCCCGCCGCGATCCGCGTTCTGATCGGCGAGCTGAAGCGGATGCCGGGCATCGGGCCGCGCAGCGCGGAGCGGATCGCGCTTTGGATGATGCAGTCGCGCGATGCGCGGCCCGCGGAGATCGCGCGTGCCGTTGCGGATGTGACGGCGAGCGTTCGCCCGTGCGGGCAGTGCGGCTTTTTTACGACGGAACCGCTTTGCGAAATCTGCGCCGATCCCGCGCGCGATCAGACGCAGCTCTGCGTCGTGGAGCAGCCCACGGACATCCTGCCGCTGGAACGCACCGGCGTTTTTCGCGGCCTCTACCACACGCTCGGCGGGCGTATCGCTCCGCTCGATCACGTCGGGCCTGAAGATCTGCGCATCGACGCGTTGCTCGACCGAATCAAAAAGCAGCCGCCTGTGGAAGTGATCCTCGCACTCGGCGCGGATGTGGAAGGGGAAGCGACAGCGAATTACCTCGTCGATCTTTTGCGCGAACTGCCCATTTCCGTGACGCGTCTCGCGCACGGCCTGCCCGCAGGCGGCGGCCTGGAACATGCGGATGAACTCACGCTGAGCCGGGCCTTGTCTGGCCGGGTGCGCTTGAGCCGGGGCTGATCAGACGAGCGTCTGCGTCGCCAGTTGTTTGCGCGCGAGCTTGCCGAGGTAGGGGATTTCCCATTCCACGTTAGAGAAGGCTTTGATGATCGTGATCACCCAAACGACCACGCTGCCGAGCCAGAAAGCCAAGCTGGCGAGCCAGAGGACGAGGAGCAAAATCCATCCAAGGATCGGAATGTGCACAAGGATCAGTGACACGACTTGCAGAAGGATCGAAAGAGCGAAGCAGACCCCGCCAAAAAACACCGACTGCATTGCCCAGAATCGGACGAATGGATTCTTTTTCTCCAGCACGAGAAAGATGACTCCACCGAGAAGCGGAAGCGCGGCGCAAATCGTCGCGGCGATGTTCGGCGCGAGGCCAGTGCCTTCATTCACGGCGACCGGTGACGTGGCCTGTGCGGGTTGCGGTTCGGGACTTGGAGCAGGTGGCGGTGTGGTTTCGTCCATGATGTCTGAACGCTAGAATCGAGCGCCCAAAACTGCAAGACGGGACGCGCGTCCCGTCTGGGCTCAAGGATTCC
>JANLQB010000629.1:0-7919 GCA_031367565.1 Verrucomicrobiota bacterium | reverse complement strand
AATTTCCGACAGAAAAGAAAGTCGAAGACGGCTACGCGGGCACCGCGCCGGTCGCGAGTTTTCCGAAGAACGGCTACGGCCTTTTCGACATGGCGGGGAATGTCTGGGAGATCACGGATGACTGGTACCGGCCCGACACTTCCGCGACGCTCGCGAAAAGCCCGAACAAAGAGCTGCGCAAAAATCCGAAAGGTCCGGCGGACAGCTACGATCCCGAAGAGCCGGGCGTTTGGAAGAAGGTGACGCGCGGCGGTTCCTACATGTGCAGCGACAACTACTGCCGCGGGTATCGCCCGAGCGCGCGGATGAAAACTTCGCCTGATACTGGACTGCAAAACACCGGCTTCCGCTGCGCGAAAGACGGGACGACGCCGTAGCCTTGTGCCAGCATAAAGTTGATGGGAACGAGATCGAAAAAGATGTTGCGCCTTGCCCGCCTTCGCATCCGCGTGTGATAGTCCGGCCATGAGCGAGATCATCTTTGAAGTGCGCGAGGACGAGGTGGACGGCGGCTTTGTCGCCACGGCCCTCGGCCACGCCATCGCCACCCAGGGCGACACTGTCGAGGAACTCCGCGCGATGGTGCGCGACGCCGTCCGTTGCCATTTCGGCGACGGCGTGCCCGGCCCGATGCCGCAGATCATCCGGCTCCATTTCGTGCGCGACGAAGCGCTGGCGGTGTGAGAATTCCGCGCGACGTCGCTGCGTCCGACCTCATCCGCGCCCTGCGAATCCTCGGCTACGAGCGCGTGCGGCAGGACGGTTCCCACATCCGCCTCACCACCTCCCTCGGCGGGACGCACCACGTCACGGTGCCCAACCATCGCCCGCTCAAAACCGGCACCCTGCTCGGCGGCGTCTTGAAACCCGTGGCCGCGCACCACAAGCTCACCATCGAGGAATTGCTCGCCAAACTCGATTTGTAGGCAGGCCCGCGCAAAGCCAGACCGCCTCCGCGGTGCGGGACCGGGGAGGCGGGTGGAAAAGGGCCGGGTGGATGGCTTAGTGACTGTGAAATAAGCAAGTGTTTGGAGCGTCCCAGCGGGACGACTTTTTTCACGGTCTCTTACCGGGCCGCCGCGCGCCGCCGCAGACGATGGCTTGGAAAAAAGTCCGCAGCGATGAATCTGGGAAAACGCCACAGTGGTGACTCAGCGGAACTCGCGCACTACCTAGGAAGAATCGGTTCCTCTGCGCAAGCCCGGCAAATAGCCAGAGAGATGATTTCGAGGAGACGGGGCGAGAATGGGTGGCGTACGCCCGTCCACAAGGTAAATCCCGGAAGCAGGTTGATTTTCAGTGTTTGTCTGACAAAGCAGCGGGCGGAATTGGTTGACCTCCATGTGGAAAAACGGAGGGCGTCACGCAAGAGCGGGTTTGTAATCCTGCCCGCACCGGATTATGCGAGCCGCATTCCCATGAACGCTTTTTTCATCACACGTCGCCATTTCCTGGGAACCGCCGCCGCCGCTACCGCGAGCCTGCTCGCTCCGCGTTCACGCGGGGCCGAGCGGTATTCGCTCAGCTTTTTTGTGATTGGCGACACGCACTACCTCGCGAATGCGGAGCAGCGCGATGAACTTGATCCCCTTTCTGCCGCGACGAATACGGGGCTGATCGAAACGCTGAATCGTCTTCGCGGCACCGCGATTCCTGAAGCGGCGCGGGCGGGAAATGTGGGCGAGCCGCGCGGGGTCATTCACGTCGGCGATCTGATCGACAGCGGCAACGCGACGGACGCGGCGCATCTCGAAATGCAGCAGACAGAAGTACGCGCGTGGCTTTCCGCCTACGGGCTGAATGGCGAAGGCGGCGCGCTGAAGTATCCGGTTTACGAAATTCACGGGAATCACGACTCGCCGGGCGGGAAGGGAATCGTGTTGCCCCATCTCGCCGAACGGAATCGCCATCGCGCCGGGGTCACGAACATTTCGGCGAACGGGATGCACTACTCGTGGGATTGGGGTCCAGTGCATTTCGTCTGCCTCGGGTTGATCGTCGGGGAGGACAAATCCGTAGCGCGCAAACGGCACTACGCCGCACTTGAAAGTCTCGATTTTCTCGCGACTGATCTCGGGGAAAAAGTCGGCGACAGCGGGCGTCCGGTGGTGCTCGTGCATCACGTCGATCTCGGGCGCTATTCGCTGCCGCTCGATACGCCCGGCCCGGAGACGAAGGAGTGGGATCCGGCGGATGTGCATGCGTATTACGAAACGATCAAGCGCTACAAAATCGCGGCAATTTTTTACGGCCACACGCACACGCGGAGTGTGTTTCGCTGGGATGGGCTGAGCACGAAAAGCAAGGACGGGATTGCCGTTTTCAACAACGACAACTCGGCGCATTTCAAATTCGACGAGCAGGCTTTTTTCCACGTCGAAATGAACGAACGCGAACTCATCGTGCGCGAACACAAATCGGAGGATCGCTGGAAGACGGCGGCGTGGACGCCGACCTCCTGGACGGTGCCGCTGGTATGAAAATCACGCTCCAACATCAGCTCAGCATCGCATTGGAAAATCAGCCGGGCCGGCTCGCGCTGGTGAGCCGTTTGCTCGCGGATCACGAGATCAATATCGAGGCGATCAGCGTGATCGATAACGTGGAGCAGGGGATGGTGCGAATGCTCACGAGCGATGCGGCGGTGGCGCGGCGACTGGTGGAGGCGGGCGGGTTTCCGGTCGTCGAGGCGGAAGTGCTCGCCATTTTCACCACGGGTCGGCTCGGGAGACTGGCGGTGATTTCGGAGGCGCTGGCGGAGGCGGGGATCAATATCGAATACGCGTATGCGTCGGTGGATCATCACGGTGCGCAGACGTTGCTCGTGCTGAAAACTTCGCGGCCAAAAAAGGCGCGGGATATTCTCGCTGCGCTGCCGGAAGCCTGACGCGATGGGGCGCATTCACCAAGGCTGCGTCGGCATATTGCCTGCGGGGGCACTTGGCATGGCGTTCTTTCATCATCTCACGGGTGAACTCGTGCGGCTCGATGGCAGCGTGAGTTTTCTGGAGCGTGAAGGCTCGGCGAGCGGCGCGGCTTTACGCACGTCTGGCACGCTGCGAATCGGCGAAAAGACGATCGACATCCGGCGCGTGGCGAGGCCGGATTTACTCGCGTGTTTCGATGCGGGATGGCTGCCGGAAGTGCTGCTCGTTTGCACGCAGCCGGATCAACTTCTCGCGATGATGAAGACGATCGTGCGACTGATTGAGTGCGTGTATTCCGCCGGCGCGCTTGATGAGGCGGTGTCGCAAATGCCGGTCTTCGTGCTATGCAGCAACGGGATTTATTTCCAGCGCGTGCGGCAGTATTTTATCGAGCTGATCGAAGAGGCGATCACGTTTGGGCGGCTGCCGGAGATGTGGCCAGAGCGGATGCCTCGGATCGTGGGGAAATTGCTGCGCGGGGTGACGATTCAGACGGGGCAGCGCGAGGGTGATGGCGTGGACGTAATTTATCGACCGGGGCAGCGCGGGCGCACCTTGCTCACGGGCGGCGATGCGGCGGTGCGCATGCGAGTCGCGGAGTTGTGCGTTTCGTTCGGTGGCTGGATGGAAGTCGGGGCGCATCCGTCGGCGACGCGCGTGGAGTTTGATAAGGCGCTGATCAATCTGTGCGCGAATCTGCTCGGGCAATTGCACGCGATTGATGATGCGGGAAATTTTCGGGCGCTGACAGTTCGGGAGATTTTGGCGGAAGAGGGCAGCGAGGAGACGCGGACGCTGGCGCGGCATGTGGTCGATGTCGGTCGTGCGGTTGGCGCGTATTCGGCGGCGGAAGATTTTGAGACGATTTATTCGCAGATGATCGAAGGCGCGCGGCTGGTGCTGGATCATGTGCCTTCGAGTTTGCAATGGATCGAGCAGCAGCTTCGCCGTGGAAAATTGGAAGCGCGGCTGACCCCAACGGAACAGTGGCTCCTCGAACCGCTGATCCGCTATGCGCGCGCGGGCGGCTTGGAAAACGCAGCGTATTATTTCGAGCAACTCACGCATCAAATCGAGCGACGTCTCGCGCTGGCGGCGCGGGGGTGAATCCGGGGAGCACGCGCGGGACGGGCGTGTTCCCCGGATCGAGGGAATCTCGCGAGAACAAAAAAAGGCAGGTTCCTCTCGGAACCTGCCTTTTTGTAAATACTACCGGAAGTTATTCCGCCGCTTCGCTCTTCTTCGCGCGGGGCTTTTTCTCGGGCTTTGCTTCTTCCGCAGCGCCTTCCGCGGGAGCGGCTTCAGCAGCGGCTGGCTTCTTGGCCTTCTTCGCGGGCTTTGGCTCCGGCGTGGCGACTTCCACCATTTCCGGTCCATCGACCCACTCGAGGAATGCCATCGGCGCAGCATCGCTCTTGCGCTGGCCGAGCTTGATGATGCGGGTGTAGCCGCCTTTGCGATCGGCGGAACGCTCCGCGATTTCCGCGAAGAGTTTGGTCACCGCGTTTTCATTGTGACGCAGGATGGCGAGCGCGGTGCGGCGCGCGTGCAGGGTTTTCTTCTTTGCGATCGTGACCAGCTTTTCCGCGAACGGGCGTACGGCCTTGGCTTTCGCGAGGGTGGTCTTGATGCGGTTATGCTCGATGAGGCTGACGGCCTGGTTCGCGATGAGGGCATCGCGGTGCGCCTGGCTGCGGCCGAGCTTCACGGTTTTTCGTTTGTGACGCATGTGTCGGTATTATTTGGAAGGTTGCGCGGCGCGATTAGCGCATCGCGGTGAGGCCGGTGTCGCCGGCGTTGGCATCGACGAGACCGGACTCGAATTTCATTCCGAGCGACAGGCCGAGTTGGGTGAGCTTTTCCTTGATTTCGTTGAGCGATTTCTTGCCGAAATTGCGATACTTCAGCATCTCCGCTTCCGACTTCATGGCGAGCTGGCCGACAGTCGTGATGTTGGCGTTGTTGAGGCAGTTCGCGGCGCGGACGGAGAGTTCGATCTCGTTCACGCTCATGTTCAGAAGCTTCTTCATCTTCTGATTTTCCTGGCTCTGGAGCTGCGGCGTTTCGTCGAAATCGACCGCGTTTTCGTCGTAGCCGTAGAAGGGCTCGAAGTGCTTTTTCAAGATCGACGAAGCCTGCACGAGCGCGTCTTCGGGCGTGATGCGGCCATCGGTCCAGACTTCGAGTTCGAGTTTGTCGTAATCGGTGCGCTGGCCAACGCGGGTGTCGCTCACGGCGTATTTCACGCGGGTCACGGGCGAAAAGATGGAGTCGATCGCGATGACGCCGATGGCTTGTTCGCCATTTTTGTTTTCGTCGCCGGTGGAAAAGCCGCGTCCGACTTTGACTTCGAGTTCGGCTTCAAACTTCGTCTTTTTGTCCAGCGTGCAGATGTGCTGGTTCTTGTTCACGACTTCGAGGCCGTTCACTTCCGCGATGTCTCCTGCGGTGATGTCGCCTTCCTTGTTCACGTTGAGCTGCAGCATGCGGCTTTCGTGATCGGCGGCCTTAAATTTGATCTTCTTGAGATTGAGCACGATGTCCGTCACGTCCTCGACCACATGCGGGAGCGTTTGGAATTCGTGGTTGGCTCCGGTGATTTTGACGGAGGTGATGGCAGCGCCTTCGATGGAGCTGAGGAGCACGCGGCGGAGGGAATTTCCGACGGTGTGACCGTAGCCAGCCTCAAAGGGCTCGGCGACGAATTTCGCATATGTATCTGTGCGGGATCCCTCATCTTTGGTGAGGGCTTTTGGCATTTCGAAACGACCTAAACGGACTGGCATATTTTTGAAGGGCGAAGGCTGAAGGTCGAAGGACGAAGGAAGGCATCGGCCTTTCACTCCCTGCTTCTTACTTCCTACTTCATACTTTGGTATTCACCGGGTTACCCCTGACGCGACGGCGGACGATCATGAGAATCGCCACCCAGGGACCAACGGTGCGTTTTACTTTTTACGGTTACGCGCGTGGGGCGGGGAAGAGAGCGGAGTTGGGGCGGGGAGTAAAGGAGTTTTTTCCCTCATCGCGCCGCAGGGTGGCAGGCTGATTCTCACTTCATTGATGGACGATCGTGGGTTTTCCCGCCGACGAAGCATTGGCCGGGTCCGCTGGCGGCACGATGGCCGGTGAACGCCGTATTCGCGCCAAAACGGAATTGTTCGCGCCAAGCCGAGCCCACGGTCCCATCGGAACATCGCGGGCTTCGACAAATTTCCAGTCGGTCACGTCGCTATCCTGAAGCCCGAGAAAATCGCGGACGGCGGGCGAGACGCTGAGGCCGGGGCTCGCCTTTCCTTTCTGCTTCGGGAGCTCATTTCCAAAGACGTATTGCCAGTGATCCGAGCGACCCGGGCCGACGTCGCTCCACTGAGCGTCGCCAATCGACACCGCGACCCGCTTCGCTTTATGAAAATGGGTGCCGCCACTTCCACCCATGAAACTCCTTCGCTTCCTCGCCTCGTTCAGTCTGCTCTTCGCGCTGTTGTGCAGCCGCGTTTTCGCAGCGGATGAAAAGCCAAACATCGTCTTCATCCTCGCCGACGATCTCGGGATCAATGACCTGAGCGGCTACGGGCGGAAGGATCAGCCCACGCCGAATCTCGACAAGCTCGCTGGGCAAGGCATGCGTTTCACGTCCGCGTATTGCGCGCAATCCATCTGCTCTCCGTCGCGCGCGGCGATCCTCACGGGTAAATGCCCCGCTCGTTTGCATCTCACGAATTTCCTTCCCGGTCGCGCGGATGCTCCTCCGCAAAAGCTCCGGCAACCGGTCATCGAAGGTCAGCTCCCGCTGGAAGAAACGACGCTCGCCGAAGTCTTGCGCGGTGCCGGATACGCGACGGCGTGCCTCGGGAAATGGCATCTCGGCGGCGCGGGGTTTGGGCCGAAGGAGCAGGGCTTCGATCACTACTTCGCCGGAAACGCGAACACCAAGCCGAGCGCGACGGAGGGCGGAAAAGGCGAATACGAACTGACCGCCGAAGCCACTCGGTGGATCGAGGAAAACAAAGCGCGACCCTTCTTTCTCTACCTCGCGCACAACACCCCGCACGTCCCGCTCGATGCCAGGCCGGAGCTGGTCGAGAAGCATCGCGATGCCTGGAATCCGATGATGGCAGCGATGATGGAAACCCTCGACGACTGTGTGGGCCAGGTGATGGCGAAGGTCGATGAAGCCGGCCTCGCTGAGCGGACCATCTTCATTTTCACCAGCGACAATGGCGGGCTGCATGTGCTGGAAGGCGCGCGCTCGCCATCCACGCACAACACGCCGTTTCGCGCAGGGAAAGGTTTTCTATACGAAGGCGGGCTGCACGTGCCGCTCATCCTGCGCTGGCCGGCGAAAGTTGCATCGGGCGTGGTGACGGATGCGCCGGTGGTGCTCACGGATTTGATGCCAACGCTGATGGAGGCCGCGGGGCTCGATCCCTCGAAGACGACCGGGCCGCTTGATGGCGTGAGCCTGGGCAAGTTGCTCGCGAGCGGTGCGTCTTCGCCGCGCACGCTGTTCTGGCATTTCCCGAATTACACGAATCAAGGCGGACGCCCGGCGGGCGCGGTTCGCGAAGGCGATTGGAAATTGATGGCGGATGACGAGAGCGGAAGCGCGCAGCTTTTTAATCTCACGACCGATCCCGGCGAAAAGCTGGACCTTTCCAAAGAAGATCCCGCGCGGGCCGGGGCGATGGTGGCGAAGCTCGCCGCGTGGCGCAAAAGCGTGGGCGCGCAGATGCCGGTGCCGAATGCGGAGTACGACGAGTCGCTCCACCGATCGCTTTACGAAGATACAGACGTGAGCCGGATCGAAGGCGGACCGAGCGCGGCGGATTTGGCGACGCAACTCGCCGACTGGCGCGCGGGGATGAACGCGGCGGTGAAAGGCCACGCGGTGCGAGTGACGCCTGCGACGGGCGACCTCCGTCTGCCCGCGAAGGATGCGACGGTTCACGGGACGCAAGCGCGTTACGAGGATGCTTCGTTTAAGAACGT
>JANLQB010000602.1:0-7488 GCA_031367565.1 Verrucomicrobiota bacterium | reverse complement strand
AGACGGAATCTGCGCCCGCTGTGCCGCGAGTCGCGAAGATCTCGGCGGTGCGGGTGGCGCAAGAGGAGAGCGAGGTGTCGGAGCCGCCGTCGGCGAGCGTGGAGGTGCCGCCGATGGTGGTGGATTCGATCACGGGGAATTCCGCGAGAGTGCGGTGGAAAGGCGCGTGGCCGAATGGTGTGGAGTTCCGATGCTTTCAGCGGCTGCTGTCGCTGGATGATGACGGGGACCTCGTCGTGAATTTTCAGGAGTATTCCGCGTGCAAGTTCTCCCGCGAGGACGGGGCGAATGTCGTGAATTTTGAAAACCTCGAACAAGATCAGGAGTATTTTTTCCGGATTGATGAGGTGAGCGCCTCCACGCCAAAGACCGTGCTTTTAGCGCAGTTTCATACGCTCGAGCCGCAAGTGCAGGGGAGTTTTTTTTCCCTGACACGCGTCCTGATCGCGTTCGCGCTCGTTCTCGGGGGATTTTCCGTTTGGAATCGGATTCGGATGCGATCGGGGAGCGGTTTTTGAGGCTCGGAAGCCAGGCCAAGTGCGACATTTCTGAAAACACCCTTGCGCCACTCGCAGGCGCGTTCCTATTCTGCTGACAATTCTATGGCCACGACTACGACTGCCTTCGAAACGCCGGACACGCTCGCGAAAGCCCAGGCCGGACTCGAAAAATCCGGCTACGTCACCGACCTGCTTGGCGAGAAAATGGTCATCAACATGGGCCCGAGCCACCCGGCTACGCATGGCGTGCTGCGGCTCGTTTTGGAAATGGACGGCGAGATCATCACGAAGGCGACTCCCGACATCGGTTACCTGCATCGCGGCGACGAAAAGATCGCCGAGAACATGCACTACAACCAGTTCATCCCCTACACGGATCGGCTGGATTACCTCGCGCCGCTCGCAAACAACGTCGCCTACGCGATGGCCGTCGAAAAACTCATGGGCTGGACCCTTCCTCCGCGAGGGCAGGCGATCCGCGTCCTCTGCTGCGAACTCGCCCGCATCAGCTCGCACCTGCTCGGTGTTGGCTGTTTCGCGATGGATTGCGGTGCGATGACCATCTTTCTTTACACGTTCACCGAGCGCGAGAAGATCTACAATCTCATCGAAATGCTCACGGGTGCGCGTTTTACGACGAGCTACACGCGCATCGGCGGCATGACGCGCGATTTGCCCGACGGTTTCACGAGCCAAGTGCGCGCGTTTATCAACCAGCTCCCGCCGATCATTGATGAAGTGGATGCGCTCATCTCACGCAACCGCATCTTTGTCGATCGCACCGAAGACATCGGCACCATCACGAAAGAGCAGGCAATCTCGTTCGGCCTCAGCGGCCCGAATCTCCGTGGATGCGGCATCGACCACGATCTTCGTAAAAAACAGCCCTATCTCGGCTACGAACAATACGATTTCGATGTGCCAATCGGTTCCAAGGGTGACTCTTACGACCGCTATTTCGTGCGGATGGAGGAAATGCGGCAGTCCATGCGTATCCTCCATCAAGTCCTCGACACGCTGCCAGGCGGGCCGATCCACGTCCAGGACGCGAAAAACTATCCGCCGCCCAAAACGACTGTCCTGACCAAGATGGAGGAACTGATCCATCACTTCATCATCCACACCGAAGGCATCGACGCTCCCGCGGGCGAAGTCTATTTCGGGGCGGAAAATCCGAAGGGCGAACTCGGTTTCTATATTCACTCCAAAGGTGGTGGCACTCCGCACCGGCTGAAAATCCGTGCACCCAGCTTCGTGAACCTCAGCATCCTCAGCGCAATCCTGCCCGGCCACATGATGAGCGACGTGGTCGCTATCCTTGGTTCGTTGGATTTCGTGATGGGTGAATGTGATCGGTGATTCGTCGGCGGGGAGCGTCGAGAATCTGAGTTAGAATTTGGATGTATTCGCCGAATATCCGCGTCAATCGCGGCGGGCGTTGAGCCGCGGGTCCACGACTTCGATTGTGTCCGAAGAGATATTTCTGCAACGCCGTGACGCGTATGCCTGTGAAAGCAAGCCGGATGCCGAACGAGGCCTCACCAAGTTTGGATTTACTTAAGACCATTGTGCAAGCGGTTTAAATCCAAAGATTAACAGGCTGTCGTCAGCCATAATCGGATTACCAAGGATAAAAACCAAGCAGTATTGAGAAACTGAACTTGCGCCATCAGGCGAAATTCCTCCATTTTCTTGTGGACATTAACCAAACAATTTGGTCAGTTGCGTGAAAGCGACGGCACCGAAACATCAAAATAATTTGAAGTGCGCGTGCGCAATGACTGCAAACCAAACCCTCCGAACCAAATTGAATAGACCGCGCTCAGAATATCTCGCAATTGTTGAAGATAATTGCGCGAGTTGAATCGCAGAAATTTACTCCTAAAACCGAACAAACTACATGAATAAATCCAAAGTCCTCAAAACATCACTCAAAGCAGTCGCTTTTACGGGTGTCTTTTCTTTGATTGCATCTGCGCAAGCGGCATTTGTTGCTCTTCCTGAGCCAACCCCTGAAGTTCCAGGTGCGCTCTTGGGCGGGTTGACGCTCACCGGTGGTGGGACGGTTTTGGCATCACAAACTTCGCCATTTGCAAACGCATTCACGACTGGAACGCTTCTCACGTTTGTTGTAGATCGTGATCCGAGTCCGGCGGTCGCGCTTGATTTCTATTATCAAGTAATCAACTCCACTCCTGCTCCTGATTCTATCGGAGATGAGCAAATTTTCCGCTTCAAAACTATTGGCGGATTTGATGCTTCATCTAATCCTGTTTTAGTTGCTCAAACCGATGTTAACCCAGTGTCGGGTTTAGCTGTATCAGGTCTGAAGTCTGCTCGTACTGCTGACCGGGGTGAGGGTTCTCCATTCAGCGTGGGATTTGAGTTTCCTGTCGCTCCTGGCGGATTCGCTTCGAGCCCGCTTAGCATTGCTTCAGGTGAAAGCAGTACGTTCATGGTTGTGCGGACGAACTCTTCGTCCTTTGCTAGCACGTTTGCTGATGTCAGTAGCAACGGTGACTCCTCGCGTGTCGGAACATTCGCAGCCGTTCCTGAGCCAAGCTCGATTCTTTTCGGTCTTGGGATGTTTGGTGTCGCTTTGACAAATCGCGCAAAACGTCGCGCTTCGAAGTAGTTCTCTAAAATTTAAACATTTTAAAATATTTAGAAATTATATGAAATCCTCAAAACACTTCCTCGCACTAGCAATCGCAGTTGTCGCTGGATTGGGTGCCGTAGTTACTTCTGCCATGGCTGCCGGCGATGATCTCCAGTTCCTCTGCTATCGTAACCGGACGATTCAAGTTCCATCGTATTTGGTCCCGCGCTACGTTTTCAAGGGCGCTGCGGCTGGTCCTTGTGTTGTTTCGCAGTAAATTAGCACCTACAGCTTAGAATTTGAAAGGCCCCATAGCAGAAATGCTGTGGGGCTTTTTATCTTTTGGAATCAGGTGAGTATGAGCTGTAATTTTCTTCTATCAAATTGACCGCGTTGCTCTCAGCGTTTGTCGCAGTTGGCCTGACATCGCTGATTGTCCTGTTAGGGGGGCTCCCTATGTACACCGCCATCCCGGCTTACGGCCTCATGGCATTGGCAGGTGTGTTTAGTATATGGCGAGCGCGATCTAGCCAGATTTCACACGCCGAGATCGCGTGTGGCTCTGCAAGTATTCTCTTTTTCGGATACATCATCGCGAGATCAGTCGTGTCGCCTGATTCCTATATAGCGCGAAGCGATCTCTATATGGTTTTGGCGGCCTTGATCACGTATCTGATCTTTGCATTCTGCCTCACCTCGTCATGGTTGCGCGTTCGTCTTGTTTACCTCTTGCTCGTAATTGCATTGGCAAACTCGATCGTCGGGGGAATCCAATTCTTCAAAGGGCACAACTTCATGCCTTTCGAGCTTTTGGCTCGGGGGGACTATGGTGCCCGTGCGAGTGGTTTCTACGGATGCCCGAATCACCTCGCGGGCTTCCTTGAAGTCGTGATGCTTTTTGGGCTCTCGCTCGCGTGCTGGAGTCGATCGAGCCTCTTAATACGAATCACCGCTGGTTATTGTGCGGCGATGTCTTTGATTGGAATTATAATTTCCGGGAGCCGAGGTGGTTATGCCAGTTCTTTAGTCGGCCTATTGGCCTTTGGATTCATCAGTCTTTTTCTTGCAGGAAAATGGCTCCGTCGTGAGTTCTGGTATGCAGTAATCGCTTGTGCGATCCTTGGAGGAGCGTCTGGCGGTTACTTTTTGCGTTCAGTAGTCCGGGAAAGTGACGTTTTGCAGCATCGAGTGGATAACGTGAATTCGGATATGGCAGTTCGCGCCAGTTTGGCAAAAGCGGCCTTTAAGCAATTTAAAATCAGCCCTTGGTTTGGAACCGGCAGTCGGACATACCTTTTTTATGGTCGCGAGTTCCGCGATTCGATCATTTTGGGCGACCCGATCTTTGCCCATAATGATTATCTGCAACTCCTTGCGGAATACGGAATCGTGGGTTTGGCCGGCATGGCCGTATTTCTGGCATTTCATCTGCGTGGAGGTTTTCGCTCTGTGAAAAACGTCGCAGCGGAGCAGACAACGGCCACTCGTGAGCGCGGCGCGATGAAGCGGTCTGCAAAAGGTTCTCGTTCCCGTTCCGCGTGGCGGGCGGTTACTGACGAAGAATCGAAGCGATTGGAACAGCCGCAGCCATCCTTCAAAGGCAGCAATTCTCTCGCCCTGACCGTTGCGGCACTTTGCAGCGTGATCGCCTATATGGTCCATTCAGTCGTCGATTTCAATCTGCACATCCCGGCCAATGCATGCGTGATGGCCTTCGTGTTTGCCATTCTAGCGAACCCAGGATCCAATCGTTCAGCAGGCGGGCAAGAAGCGCGGATAGCCTCGTCGTCGATTTGGAATTCTATGTTTAGATTCGCACCTGCGGCGCTGGGCCTGTGGTTGATCATCGAAGCCCTCCCAAAATGGCCCGCCGAACTCTATTGCGACAAAGCCAGGCGATTGCTCTCGGATTGGCGGATGCTGGATTCTGTCGAATTCGCGACTGAAGCAGAGGCGGTCGCTCGAAAAGGATTGAGTTATGATTCAAAAAATCCCGAGCTTTATTTTTATGTTGCCGAAGCTCAGGTCCTGCGTGCGGATTTGGCGGAGAGTCCGGCTGAAAGGGCGAAATTGTATGAGGCGTCGATCGCCTCGTACAAACACGCATTGAACCTTTCTCCCAAAGATGTCCGGTATGTGCTTGGGCTCGCCTCGTCGTTAGATGCGCTCGAATTGTATAGCGAGGCTGAAACCGTGTTGGAGTTTGCCGTCAAACTGGATCCCAAATCAGGAAAACCGCGCACGGCTTACGCACTTCATTTTCAACAGCAAAAGAAAATCGAAGAAGCCGCCGAGCAGTATGAAATCGCTGCGAAGCTCACAAATGCGCCAGCCGAATGGACCCGGCTTTACGCCATTCGGAAGGAAGTCGCGGAAAGGAAAGCGCAGCAAGGCAAGGGAACGGACGCGCCGAGGTGATTGCGGATTGTTGCCGCCGCCATAGAACGCAGCCTTGTGATACTCCCGCGGAGCATCAGCTTTCATTTTGGGGATGAGCAGAACTGGAAGTTGAGAGAGAGCAAAGAGAGGAGTTGATCGGAGGCGTGGGAAGCAAGGTCATCAAGGCATTGATCAGTGGCTTGGCGGAAGTCTGCGAAGGTTGGGTAGTAGCGGTTGGTCAGGCAGCGTTTCTTGACGAGCCCCGACAGGCGTTCGATCAGATGGAGGTTGGGGCTGTAGGCGGGTAGGCAAAGCAGCTCCATGTCGAGGATCGCAGCTTGGGAACGCACTAACTCGCAGTGCTGGTAGCGATGTTCGATCGCCGGGTCTTCCAGCGCCTCCGTGAAGTCATCAAGTTGACGCATTACAGGCAATAAGAGATCGCTCATCCATAACCCCGCTTCCTCACTACGCATTGCCCTTAACTTACTCTTTTGAAAGTTGGTAAGGCGCGGCAGTATAGTAGCGGTTACGGACTCTCGGCCGACTCTAGGGAGGCGCTCAATTCCCCTTGGATTCGAGCCGCTAGTTTTTCGTAGTCGATCATCCCCCCGATTCTTCTCCCATTCATAAAAAGCGCGGGGGCACCCTCCATTCCGCTTTTGACCGCATCGGCGCGGCTCGATTCCACAATGGCCCGGGCGCGTGCCGAGTTGCGACATTCCGTAAATTTTTCCCGATCCAACTTCAACTCCCCCGCGATCGCATCTAATCGGGAGTCGCTCAAGTCACCACCTCCTGCGTAGAGCTTGTCGTGGTATTCCCAGAACGCCCCTTGTTCCGATGCGCACTCGGCGGCGATCGCGGCGGGGATGGCGCGCGGATGCGATTCCACCGGGAAATATCGGTAGGCCACCATTACGTCCTTGGGAAAATCGGCCCGAACTCGATGCAGGACCGCCGACAGCTCCTTGCAAAAATGGCATTCAAAATCCGAGAAAATCACGAGTTGCACCTTCGCATCACGCGGCCCGGAAACCTTCGCCGTCGTCAGGTCGATCTTCAGCGAGCGGACTTTCGGCTGCTCCAGCAGCACCTCGATCTGATGCCCCCTCGCGAGTTCCTCCATAAATCCTACACGAGCCATTTCTCGGGATTCGGCGAGCAGCTCCTCCTTTACGCGCGACGCGTTCTCCGGCGTATTCGGCTGTGCTGTCGTTAAAAGTCTCGCCGCCACTTCCGCTTCCGTCGGTGGTTTGGCTGCGGCCATTCGCGAATTCATTTCCGCCTGCGGATCGGTCTTCGATTTTGTCTGCTCCGCCGCCAGCAAAGCCGTGTCCACTTTTCGCTGCACCCACTCAAACTCCAGCGCAAACGCCGACTGCTGCAGAGGCCCCAGCGTCGCGCCAAGTTCCTCCTCCATCTGCTCGCGCGTGAATTTTTGCCCGTCCACCAGCGCCAAAACCTCGTGTTGAATCCCACCGTCGCGGGGCAGCAATTGCACCGCCGCCGGAATGATCGCAAAAAGCGCGAGCGCCAGCGCGCCGGATGGGCGTCCCGGAAATGCCGAATTTCCGCTGCGTCCCTCCGCCATCCCCGATGCGACGGCGAGCAGGATCATCGTCACCGCCGACCCAGTGCAGAGCGGACAAAACGCGTGCAGCACCTTGAACTGAATGAACATCAACACCGCCGAAGCACTCGCGCCCATCACCGCCAGCCAGACGACCGCACTCAGCAGCCGCACCCGCGCATTCGTCCCGGAAACTCCGTAAGCACCCAGCAGGAAAACCAGCATCGCTGTGTAAATCCCCACGCCCAGCCACGGCAGCGGCACGCCCATCATCGACGCGTATTTGCTCGAAAGCACCATCTCGCACCCCGCCCGCACCGGGCAGAAAAGCGACGTCATCCCGGCCTTTTGCTGCACGAGCAGGATCGAAATCGACAGCCCGATCCACGCCAGCGCACCGCTCACCAGGATCGCACCCTCCGCGCTCTCGCGAGGCG
>JANLQB010000588.1:0-3215 GCA_031367565.1 Verrucomicrobiota bacterium | reverse complement strand
GGCAATGGATCGGCGAGTCGCACAATTCGGCGAGCAGCGCGTTTCGCTGCACGATGATTTCCTCGCCCGCCGCTGGCCAGCCGGGCAGCCCGAGCGCGGTGCTCACGAAGCCCTCATGCATCACGCCTTTGCCGACGAGATTGTAGTCCTGGCAATGATCCATGACCGTGAGCCCGAACATCCGCGCATACTCCAGCGCGCGGCGCATGACCTCGTGATTTTGAATGCAGCGCCCGTCGTCCGTGAGCGCGACGATGCCCGCCTTGTGCATGGAGCCGATGGGCGCGAGTTCCTCGCCCGCGAGGCCTTTGGTGATTGCGCCGCTGACGAAAACATTCACGCACGCTTCATCGCGCGCTTTGTCTTTCACCCACGCGACCACGCTTGGGCTGTCGATCGCGGGCGAAGTATTCGGCATGCAAACGACGCTGGTAAAACCACCCGCCGCTGCCGCTCGCGAACCGCTGGCGATCGTCTCTTTCGCGGACTGTCCCGGCTCGCGAAAGTGAACGTGGAGGTCGATCAAACCGGGCGCGACGACGAGGCCGGTGCAGTCGATCTCGGAAGGTTGAGAGTTGAGAGTTGAGCGTTGAGAGAGCGGAGCGATCCGGCCATCGATGATGAGCAGGTCGGCGATTTCATCGCGGTGATTGACGGGGTCGATGACGCGGCCGTTGCGGAGAAGGGTCGGGTTCATAAAGCAGCAGTCGCGGAGAGTCTGCCAGCGCCGTCAGGCGCGACATGTTTATAAAAAACGACCACACCCCAGAAGCGTAAGCTCCGTGGGAGCGATATGTGGATGGTGCTTTCGTCGTCTAGCTCGGGGTGCCCTTCGCGGATGAGGCTCACGACTTTTGGACGGATTAACGAAAGCGGGATGAGTTCCTCGGGTGGAAATTCGCGTTTGCTGATACCGCAGACGTTGGCGCTCATGGCTTGGGCGGGTTCGCTCCGGCGCAGAGGTAAAGCACGGCCATCCGCACGGCGAGGCCGTTGGTGACTTGATCGAGGATCACGCTGCGGCCGCTGTCGGCGATGTCGCTGTCGATCTCGACGCCGCGGTTGATCGGGCCGGGGTGCATGATGAGCGCGTCGGGTTTCAGCTTCTCCGCGCGGTGTTTGGTGAGGCCGAAGAGCGAGGTGTATTCGCCGAGCGAGGGGAAATATTCTTTGCGCTGACGCTCGTGCTGGATGCGCAGGAGATTCACCACATCGACTTCGGGCAGCACGGCGTCGAGGTCGTGCGTGACGGTGACGCCCATCTGCTCGAACTCGCGCGGGACGAGCGTGCTCGGGCCGACGAGCGTGACGCGCGCGCCGAGCTTGAGCAGCGCGTGGATATTGGAGCGGGCGACGCGCGAGAAGAGGATGTCGCCGATGATGGCGACGTGCAGCCCCGCGATGCGGCCCTTTTTTTCGCGAATGGTAAACGTGTCGAGCAGCGCCTGCGTGGGGTGCTCGTGCGCGCCATCGCCGGCGTTGATGATGCTGGCGTCGAGCCGCTCGGCGAGGAATTGCGCGGCTCCGGCAGAGCTGTGGCGGAGCACGATAATGTCGGCGTAGTTCGCCTGCAAAACTTGCGCGGTGTCCTTGAGCGTTTCGCCTTTAGTGAGGCTGGAAGTGCTCGCAGAAATGTTCACCACGTCGGCGCTGAGACGGACGGCGGCCAGCTCGAAAGAAATGCGTGTGCGCGTGCTGGCTTCGACGAAAAAATTGACGAGCGTCTTGCCGCGCAGGGCTGGCACTTTCTTGATCTCGCGTCCGCTCACGCTCTTAAAAGCGGCGGCGGTGTCGAGGATCATGCCGATCTCGGCCGTACTCAGCGGCTCGATGCCGGTGAGGTCTTTGCGCGTCCAGTTGGTGACGGGTAGGGGAGAGGTCATAGGACGGTGGTGCGGTCGATCCACATGCCGTCCTCGAAGCCGGGATCGACTTCGGCGAAGCGGACGAAGACGCGATCGACGAGCGCGGTGGGGATGTTTTTTCCGACGTAGTCCGGACGGATCGGCAGCTCGCGATGGCCGCGGTCGATGAGCGCGGCAAACTGGATGCGCGCGGGGCGTCCGAAGTCGGAGAGCGCATCCATCGCGGCGCGGCAGGTGCGGCCCGTATAGGCCACGTCATCGACGAGGATGATCGTGCGGCCTTCGAGTTTCAGCGGGAGCTGCGTCGGCGCGACGTGCGAAAGGCGACCGCGCAGATGCAAATCGTCGCGATGCATGGCGACATCGACCGTGCCGGTTTCGACCGTCACTTTCTCGATTTGTCCGATGAACGCCGCGAGCCGCCGGGTGATGGCGACGCCGCGCGACGGGATGCCGATCAGCGCGATGCTGCCGAGGTCGGAATTGCGCTCGATGATCTCGTGCGCGATGCGCCGCAGGGCGCGCTCGATGGCCTGGGCATCAAGCAGGAGTTGGGCGGTGGGAGAGGGTGAGGTGAAGGTGGCCATGAGGTCCTTGGCGACCTCGCAGGATCGCCGTTAAAGGAGCCGGACTGGTAGAATTAGCGGTGCATTTCACAGATGATGCCGCTGCGCACGCCAGTTCGAGCGGTGCTTCACGATCCAGTCGAGGAGCGCCTTTTCAAAGCCGATGTCGCAACCCGACTGCTCACTCTGGATCCATTTGTGGCGCAGGATTTCCTCCCGCTCGGCGAGGAACTCTTTATAGAGCAGGGATTCTTTGACGAGGCTGGTATTTTCGTCGGAGGAGTTGCTCATATCGTAGCGCAAATTTCTATAAGGTATCATTCGCGTCAATGTTTTTGACCGCGCCTCATCGCGAACGCGCTCTAACCGCTTCGTGGCTCGATACGTATGCGCGGGAACAATTTTGGGAAGGTGTTCGCGGGGCCGCGCTCTGGTCGCCGTCCCTCAAAACACCGACGCATCCACGATCGCGAGCACATCCTCCAGCACTTCTTGCGGAGCGCGCTCGATGAGTTTCAGGCCGCGGGCGCGGAAATCGAGCGACTTCACTTGTTCGCACATGACGAAACCCGTCAGCGAGGTACGACCGGTGAGCGGCACCTGAAATGGAATGCGGCAATCCGTGTTCGTGATCGGGCACTATGCGAGGAGCGCGCCGAGCTTTTCCGCGATGTCGAGGAAGGCGAGGGAGACGGGGTTTTTGGGGTCGCCGATGGTGATTGGGAGGCCGCGGTCGCCGGCTTCGCGGGTGGGGATGTCGATGGGGATTTGGCCGAGGAGGGGA
>JANLQB010000537.1:0-2784 GCA_031367565.1 Verrucomicrobiota bacterium | reverse complement strand
CTCGCGATCCAGTTCGCCGGATCGTCGGCATACGCACTGCCGGTGAGCCGCTGGAGCGAAGGCCCACCGCCGTCCGCGAGCACTGGCCACGGCAGCTTGTCGTTGTAGCGCACGGAGTCGATGATGTCGTAAGGCACCGTCGTCACCGAGTTCACGACGATCGGCACGTCGGGCATTTCGAGCGAGAGGCGTTCGCCGCTGTTATCGAGAGCGTTCGGATTTACGACGGTGTTGTACGGACCAAAAATCTGCACGCCCGCCGGCACGTTGTATTTCGTGCGGAACGTCGCGGGATCGATCGGCACGACGAGCACGAGCCCGCCAGCGGGGATCGAGGCGCCTTGCGGGAAAGTCCAGCCGAGGCCGTTGATCTTCCACGTGTTCGCCGGGATTGCGGGATCGAAAAGATTCACGGTCGAGCCGCTGATATTCTTCAACTCCACGAACTCGTCGTAGCCCGGATACGGATTGTACATGATCTCATTGATCACGACCGGACCCACGAGCGGCCCGCTGTTCACCGCACCGAAAGTGCGGCTGATCTGCCGCGGAAAACTCTCATCCCCCACGCTGTTCACGTAGCGTCCGAACGACACGTTCAGCTCCGCGCCCGAGAACTTAAATCCGTAGCTGTAACCCGTCAGATTTCCCGCCGCATCGCCGGCGAAAAGATACACGTCATCGCCATCCGAACCGAGCGCGAAGCTCGTCCCCAAGCCGGGCGTCGGATTGAACTGCGTTTCATCGAACGCGACGTATCCGCCCGCCGGGATCGTCGTCGCGGGGATACGATATTTTTTCGGAATGTTCGGATCGTCGGTGAGCCACCAATCCGTCACCACGACAGGCGCGGCCGTCGGATTGAAAAGCTCGACCGTGTCCACAAACGGGGTCGCCGAATTGCTCAGCGCTTCATTCACCACGATCGCCGCGATGTTCACCGCCGGATCGTCCGCACCGGGCGAGCCGCCCGCGTTCGCGCTCGCGCGCCAGTGCTCGCCTTGATCGGAGTTCAGATTCGCCGAAAGACTCCTCGGCACTGCGGTGAAACCATTCCCATCCGCTGCCGCCGGCCACGGCGCGGAATCCGAATACGAGACGGAAAGCACCGCGCTGCCCGAGGGCAGGGTCAGCGTCAGCGTCTCGCCGCCGTTGTCGAGTCTGCCCGTGAAAATGCCATGCACCGTCACGCCGGGATAACGCACCGCCATTTGCGCCGTATTGCGCGCGAGCACCCAAAACGCGCCCGGCGCGAGCGTCGTTCCTGCCGGGAACGTGTAAGTGATGCCCGTCGTGCACGTGAGCCCGCCGAGATCGAGCGTGTTTGCGCCGACGTTTTTCAGTTCAAGGAATTCGTATTCGTCGCCGCTCGTCGCTCCGTTCGGCAGCGGGTTGTAATTGATCTCCGTGATCGCGAGCGGGCTGAGATCCTGCGTCACGTAAAACGCCGCCTCGTCGATCGCGCTCCACGTCGTTCCATTGAAAACCCGCGCGCGGATGAACTTTGAAATATTGATCACGATCGGTGCCGCGTAAGCCTGCGCGCTCGCCGCGATGCCGCCACCTGCCGCGCGAGGATCGGAGCCGTCGATCGTGAAGTAAATCGTGCCCGAATTCCCCGGCGCAAGGCTGAGCGCAACCGTCGATCCCGTCGCAACCGTTCCGCCGCGCGGGGTGAAAATCGGCGGGTCGATCGTCGGATACCAGCCGCGCGCGCGGAACTGCGCGAGCACGATCGGCGTGCGTGCCACGATGAAATTGTTGCGGACATTCCCGATCGCATTCACCCAATCCACGTCGCGCGTGATCGCCGGAGTCGTCGTGCCATTCCAGGTCTTCGCATCGCCCCAACGTGCCGATTCGCCCACCACCGCGCGGTCGATCTCCGCCTTCCGCGCATCGAAACGCGCGAGCGCCACCGTCGGCGTGAGCGCGCCATCGTTCGCGAAATGTTTGTACACGCGATCCATAAAGAGCTTCTTAAATTCCGCCGCGTAAATGCACTGTTGGAAGAGGTATTGCGGGTTGCTCTTCGACAGCGCCGTTGCCGCTCCCTGCGATGCGCTGTTGCCCGCGATCCACGGGCCGGTGCGGTCGCGGTTCACGTCGTCGAGCGTCCATTCGGAATCGTGCAGCACAAACTTAAATCCGCCCGACGCACCGGTCCGATCGCGGAAGCCAAACCAGTTGTTCGGCGATTCGTTGCCGAGGAAATTCGAGATCGCCGCGTCCAGATTTCCACCCCAGTAAATCATGATCATGTAGTCGATCAGATTCACCGGATCGAGCAGCACGGGATACGCGGCGTTCGGCGCGCCGTTTGGGTTGTTGCCGAGAAGTTCTTGATAGACCGCGTTGTTCTGCGTCTCCGTATTCGTCGCGGAAAGACCGAGGTCCGCGCGCTTCCACAAACGATACCAGCCGGTGCCGAGCTGCTGCGGATCGGCAGGATCGCCGACGGTCGGCAGGCCGAGCGTGCCGTCGGTCGCGAAGATCGTGTAGCCGTTGTCGGGCGCGACTTTGATCGTGTCGAAATTGTCCGAGTTCCCGCCAAAATACGTCGCGCCGAAATTTCCCTCTGGCCGCTCGTCCGTGTTGTAGAGACCCCAATACTGGCCGTTGATGTAAAGATGGTAAAACTTCGCGTGGCTGCTGACCTGGCCCATCGCGAGCTGGCTGTCGCGATTGTAAACATCGCGCAAATGGATGCAGTTCGCGGCATCGCCGCCGAAGGACCACGAGTAATTTTGCGAGCAGCGCAGATCGACTTTGTCGAACGTATCC
>JANLQB010000483.1:0-1583 GCA_031367565.1 Verrucomicrobiota bacterium | reverse complement strand
GGCATCACTTTCACGAATTTTGGCACCATCTCTTCCCAAAGCGCGAGCACCTTAAAGGCTTTCTGGCTCTTGGTGTAATCGGCGTGGTTTTTCACCAGCGCGCGGATGGCTTCGATTTCCTCGGCGTCCTCGATTTTTTCGAGCGCGACCATCTGGGTGTTGATCCGCGTGCCGGCGTCGCCGGATTCATCCAGGATGTAAGCCGTGCCGCCGCTCATGCCGGCGGCGAAGTTGCGACCGGTTTCACCGAGGATGACGACCTTGCCGCCGGTCATGTATTCGCAGCCGTGATCGCCGACGCCTTCGACGACGCAGTTCACGCCGGAGTTCCGCACTCCGAACCGTTCGCCCGCGATGCCGCGCAGATACAGTTCGCCAGCCGTCGCGCCGTAAAGTGCGACGTTGCCAGCGATGATGTTTTCCTCCGCGGCGAACGTCGCTTTCGATGACGGATACACGATGATCTTGCCGCCGCTCATGCCTTTGCCGACGTAATCGTTCGCGTCACCTTCGAGTTCGAGCGTCACGCCTTTTGGAATGAACGCGCCGAAGCTCTGGCCCGCGCTGCCATCGAAGTGCAGGCGCACGGTGTCCTCCGGCAGACCCTGCCAATGCCGCTTGGTGATCTCGTGGCCGAGGATGGTTCCGACGACGCGGTTGACGTTGATGATGTCGAAACGGCCCGTCACTTTTTCGCCGCGTTCGATCGCGGGTTTGCAGTGGTCGAGGAGCTTGGTGATGTCGAGCGACCGATCGAGGCCGTGATCCTGCGTCTCGGTCTGGTAGCGTCCCACTTCCGGGCCCATGGGCGGCGAGTAGAGCATGCTCGTGAGGTCGAGTCCCTTGGCTTTCCAATGCTCGACGGCTTTGCGCGGCTCGAGCACGTCGGTGCGTCCGACCATTTCCTCGATCGTGCGGAAGCCGAGTTGCGCCATCAGTTCGCGCACTTCCTGGGCGATGAACTTCATAAAGTTCACCGTGTGCTCGGGGTCGCCGGTGAAGTTTTTCCGCAGCTCCGGGTCCTGCGTGGCGACGCCCACGGGGCAGGTATTCAAATGGCAGACGCGCATCATGATGCAGCCGAGCGTAACGAGCGGCGCGGTGGCGAAGCCGAATTCTTCTGCGCCGAGGAGCGCGGCGATGACCACGTCCCGTCCCGTTTTCATCTGGCCGTCCGCTTCCACGACGATGCGCGAACGGAGATTATTCAGCACGAGGGTCTGGTGCGTTTCGGCGAGGCCGAGTTCCCAAGGCAGACCCGCGTGTTTGATGGAAGTCTGCGGCGAAGCGCCCGTGCCGCCGTCGAATCCCGAGATGAGCACGACATCGGAGTGTGCTTTCGCGACGCCTGCGGCGATCGTGCCGACGCCGACTTCCGAGACGAGCTTCACGCTGATCCGCGCGTGGCGGTTCGCGTTCTTCAAGTCGTGGATCAGCTCCGCGAGATCTTCGATCGAATAAATGTCGTGATGCGGTGGCGGCGAGATGAGTCCGACGCCGGGCGTCGAACCGCGCACTTTCGCGATCCACGGATACACTTTCGTGCCGGGAAGCTGCCCGCCTTCACCGGGCTTCGCGCCTTG
>JANLQB010000367.1:0-9537 GCA_031367565.1 Verrucomicrobiota bacterium | reverse complement strand
GAAATCACCGCACCAAAAGGCCGCATCCTCATCGGAGAAGACGTGCGTGAAATCGCCGACGACATGTTCCGCGCGCTCACCGCAGCGGGCTACGCCTGCGAGGTGACGAGGGACGGCGAAGATTGCCTCCGCCGCGCTCGCGCGGAGCGGCCCGACCTCGTGTTGCTCGACATCATGATGCCCAAGCTCCACGGCATCGAAGTCCTCCGCGCCCTTCGTGCTTCGCCTGAAACGAAAGACATCGCCGTCTTCGTCTGTAGCGCGAAAGCCTTCAAATCCGATCAAGACGACTGCGAAGCGCTCGGCTCCTCCGCTTTTCTCGTAAAGCCTTTCGAGATGATCGAGCTCGTCACGCTCGTGAATTCCTATTTCGCCCGCGATACCTCCGTGGAGGTGCGGGAAATCCGCTACTCCCCGGAAATCCGCGAAAACCCGTACCGCCCCGTCCTCGATACGTCCCACGGCACGATGAGCCTCTGGGGCACGCGTGGTTCCACGCCCACGCCGGGCGCAAAATTCCTCCGCCACGGCGGAAATACTTCGTGCCTTTCCATCGCGCACGAAGGCGAAGTTTTCATCTTCGACGCTGGCTCCGGCATCCGCGATCTCGGCCAGGAGCTGATGGAAGGCACGGTGCTGAATCTGAATCTTTTCGTGACTCACACGCACTGGGATCACATCCAGGGCTTTCCGTTTTTCATGCCCGCGTACTCGCCCGATTTCGAGATCACCGTCTGGGGCGCAGAAGGTTTCGGAAAAGATTTAGAGTCCATCTTTCGCGGTCAGCTCGATCGCGACTATTTCCCCGTCCAGATGGAAGACATGCAATCCAGCCTGCACTTTCGCCATCTCTCGGAAAACCCCGTCACGATCAACGGCGTCAAAGTCCACTGGGAATACGCGCAGCATCCCGGCGCGACCGTCGGCTACAAGATCGAGATCGGCGGGCGAAAAGTCGTGTGGCTTCCCGATAATGAATTCCTCCAGGGCTACGTCGGCGCGCCCGAGAATTTGACGCGCGACAACCCCTTCGTCGCCCCGTATCGGAAGCTCATCGAATTCGTCTCCGACGCCGATATCGTCATCCACGAAGCGCAATACACCAACGACGAGTATCTCGCGAAGATCGGCTGGGGCCATTGCTGCGTCTCGAATGCATGTTTGCTCATGAAATTTGCCAACGTGAAACGCTGGATCGTCACCCATCACGACCCGAGTCACGACGACGCCTTCCTCGAACAAAAGCTCGGCCTCACGCGCCAAATCCTCGATCGAATCGGGCACGAGATGGAAGTCCAGCACGGGCACGACGGGCTCATCGAACTTTTGTAAATCTTTCCGCAAATCCACTCGCGACAGAGTAAAATTCTGTGCCAAAATGACCGCCCGTGAACTCACCTGAAACCCCCATCGACATCGTGCGCCGCAAACCCGAGACCCGCACCGGGCCTCGCGTCGAAGGCGCTCCCTCGCCAGGTGAATTCGAGCCGCGCTACGTGGACGTGCCGCGCCGCCGTCGCGCCCAGCTCGCCGCCGAGCGGAATCTCAAATGGGGCCTCGCCATTCTTTTTGTCGCGCTCGGGCTCATCGGCGCGGCGCTCATCGTCTCCGGCCCGCGCGCTCTCGTGCCGATCGTCATCTGTCTCGTCACGCTTACCATTCTTTGGACGATGGCCCGTCTCCGCGTTTTCCATCAGCGCAACGGAGTCTTTTTCGCCACCGCGCTCGTCTGCCTCCTCGGCGCATCCATCCCCATGGTCGAACGCGGCTACGTGGAGCTCGATCGCATGGCGCACGAGCCTTCCGCTGACGCCGGCACCGTCGCCGCCGCGCCCAAGGCTGACGTAAAACCCGCGCCGAAAGCGTCGGAGCCATTGCCGGATCCCGTCGCCGCCTTCGAGCCGAACGTGAATCTCCCTTCACTCGTCGATGCCCTGAAAGTCCCCGAGCCGACCGATCCCGATGCAAACCTCGTCCGCATCGTCGAGCGGACGAAAGTCATGATCGGCAGAAAAGCCTACCTGCTGAATGCCGGCGACACGTTCCCCTTCGAGGAAAGCAAAGATGGCCAAGTCTTCTTCCGCGCCAACGAACACCGCCTCTTCGTCCCCGAGCGAGTCGTGGAACTCATGGCCCCGGCCACTCCCGAATCCGCCGCCACCCCCGATGCACAACCCGCAACCGCCGCCGCGACCCCGCCGCCGCCTCGTTCGCTGGAATCGCGCGTTTCCGACAAGGACATCGACGGTGCCTCCACCGCGCGAGCGCAGGAGGAAGCCGTCCGCCGTTACCCCGGCATCGGCCAAAAAGGCTCCGTGGAAAACGCACTCTATCTCGAGGAATACAAGCGGCTCCAGCAGGAGCGCCCCGAGTTTTTTGAGGACGAAGACTGGCCGCTTTACCTCGCCGAAGGCGTCGCGAAGAATAACGGCTGGATCCGCGCGAAGTAGGCAGGCGGCGACCGGCGTGGATTCCATGCGCCTTTCCGCGCTTGCACTCTTTCGGGCGAATGCGGACCTTTTTGCCGGATGAACACGCCGGAATATCCCACCGTCTCGCAACGGAAAACCATTTGGACCGCGCTGACCGCGCTCAGCACGGTGGCCATCGGCGCGGTCGCCATTGGCCTGATCTGGCTCACCTCAGAAGTGCTCGGCTTTCTCCAGCCGATTCTTATCCCGTTCGCCATCGCGGGTGTCATCGCCTATCTCCTCGATCCGGTTGTTTCAAAAATCGTGTCGTGGGGCACGTCGCGACACCGTGCAGTGCTCAGCGTTTTTGCCGTGGTCACGCTCGGTCTCATCGGCGTGCTTGTGTGGATCATCCCGGCGTTGTGGACGCAGGTCGGGCATGTGGGTGAAAAAGTGCCTGCCTACCGCACGCAGGTCGTCAAACTTGTGAATCAGTTCAACGTGTGGGCCCACGCGCTCGACACCAAATACGGCGTCCGCATTTTCCCGCAAATCCCCGAGAAGATCGAAAATCCGATGGCCGCCACGTCCGCAGCAGCAAAGGCGGCGAAAGATACGGACGACGCGGAAAAGGCACCCGCGAGCCCTGCCACGCTGAAGGAAGTGCCGGGCGAGCCTGCCGCGGCACCAGCACCGGCGGCGGTGGAAACGCCCGCTTCCAGCGGCCCGGCGGACGTCGCTGCGAGCACCAAACTCCCGTCTGCGGAAACCATCTTCGATCTTCAGCAAATGCTTTCGCCCGACTGGGCGCGCACGGCCACCGTGGCAATCGTGCGGAGCACTTGGAACTTCGTGCGCTCCAGCGTCGGCGGTTTTCTCGGGGTGTTTGGCTTCCTGCTCTCGATGATCATCGTGCCGATCTATCTCTACTATTTTCTCATCGAGTCGAAAACGATCTCCCAGTCGTGGGGCGACTACGTGCCGCTCCGCGCGTCCGCTTTGAAAGACGAAGTGGTGAGCGCGCTCAACGAGATCAACGGCTACCTCATCGCGTTCTTCCGCGGGCAACTCTTGGTGAGTCTCATCAATGGCACGGCGACCGGCCTCCTTCTGATTGCCGTCGGGCTCGATTTCGGTCTGCTCATCGGCATCGCGCTCTGCTTCCTCGGCCTCATTCCGTATCTCGGCATCGCGCTGTGCTGGATTCCGGCGGTGATCATTGCGTCGATCCAAGGCGGGAGCTGGCTCGTGCCGGCGAGCGCGGCCTGGTGGGTTTTCCCCGCCGTCGTCACGGGGATTTTTGCCGCCGTGCAGCAAGTCGATGGACTTTTCATCACGCCGAAGATCGTCGGTGAAAGCGTGGGCCTTCATCCGATGACGGTCATCGTCTCCGTCTTTGCGTGGAGCTTGCTGATGGGCGGTCTGCTCGGCGCGATCCTCGCCGTTCCGATGACGGCGACGGTGAAAGTGCTCCTGCGCCGCTACGTGTGGGAGCGCCGCTTTATGGCGGAGCAGGCCGTCGTGACCGAGGAGCAATTTTCCGAAATGCAGGCCCGCACTCCCGCTGTCGAAAGGCAACCCGCCGCCCGCGAATGAACCCTGCGCCGCCGCCACGCGTCGTGATCAAAAGCAACACGACCCGCGACGCGGTCATCACCATCGCCGCCGTCACGGCGCTCGTGGCGCTGCTCGTGATCGGCGTGATGCAGCTTCGCGAAAAACCGCAGGGCAATTCTCTGCGAGGAAAAATCGTCGAGAAAGTTTTCACGCCGATGAAAGAAGAGATTGTGGAATTCAACGGAAAGCGGATGAAGTCGAACCGGGAATCCGACGGCGAATATATGTTCAAAGTGCGCGTCGATTCCGAAGGTGGCCGCGTCTTTGAAGTGCCCGTCTCGAAGTTGGTTTACGTCGCAAAGAATCAAGGCGACTCGATGACGTTCATCCGCCCGAAGAGCGAGCAGAAATAAGGCCGGGCGCGGACGCGCGCGCAGAAAAGACAAATCCCCGCCAAACGGTGGCAGGCATCGTGCTGAACATGGGTCGAACACAAGAACTCAACTGCCCATTTATCATGGTAAAAACCTTCTCCACTCTCTGCGCGCTCGGCCTCTCGGTCGCAGCCGCATTTGCCCAGACCTCAGCGCCCGCGCTCGGTGCGGATGCCACGAAGATCTCTGCCAGTCCGGCTCCGATCGATCCACCGATCCTTCCATCCACTCCGCAGCAAACGCTGCCGCCGTTTCCCGGTGCCAGCGATGTCGGCGGAACGGGCGGGCTTCCCTCCGCGACGACTCCATCGATGATCGCGCCGACGGTTGGGCGCCTCAACGAATTTCAAGGCGACGAAATCGGTCTCGTCCTCCGCACCCTCGCGCGGCAGGGCAAGATGAACGTCGTCATCTCCGACAAAGTCGCGACTGCGGCTGGCACCGTCACGATGCGCATCGAAGATCGCACGCCGAAAGAAGCCATCGACATCATCGTCACCTCAAAGGGTCTTGTGATGGACGAACTCGGCGGCGTCTTTTTCATCAAGACGCAGGAAGAGCGTGCGAAGGAGCCCACGGATAGTGGCAGCTACACCTTCAGCTACGCCAAGGCGAAAGACGTCGCGACTCTGCTCCAAGGCCAACTCCAGAGCGCCGTGCCGCCGCAGATCGACGATCGCACGAACACCATTTACTACCGCGAAGCGAAGTCGAATCTCTCCAAGGTGAAACTTTTCCTGGCCTCGGTCGATCGGCCCACGCAGCAGGTCATGATCGAGGCGCGTCTCGTCGAAGTGACGGCGAATCCGCAGCAGGCATTTGGCATCAATTGGGGCGGCGTAGTCGGCAGCTCCTCGACGCCGCAGACATTCAAGTACGGCGGAAGTTCCACTACTAAGGACGGATCGCCGCTGGACTCAGTCGTTTTCGACAAACAGAGTGGCAAGCTGAAGGGTAACGACTTTTTCATGAACGGCCAAACCACCGGCGGTTTTGCGGATGCGCTGGCTGGTCAGTTTGCAATTCTCAGCGTTCCGCAAATGTCCGCCACGTTGCGGTTGCTTAATGAAGATAAAGATTCCGAGTTTCTCGCGAATCCGCGCGTGGTGACGGCCAGCAATCAGAAGGCTGAAATCAAAATTACGCGCAGCCAACCCGTGCCACAACTTAACTTCAACGAACAGACCGCACAGGCCGTGTTCAGCGGATTTCAGGACAAGGAATTCGGCAACACATTGACGGTCACTCCGTCGATCAACAAAGACTGTTTCATCTCGATGCTGGTGAAGCCGGAAATCAGCAACAAGGTGGGTGACGCGACGTTCCAATTCGGGGGCGCGACCGTGACGAGTCCAGTAATCGACAAGCGCACCCTTGAATCGAATGTGCTCATCAAAAGCGGGGACACGCTGGCCATCGGCGGCCTGCTCCAAGATGAAACCTCGAAAGCCCGCACCAAGGTGCCCGGCCTCGGCGATCTCCCGATCCTCGGATACCTTTTCCAAGAGCGCCTCAACTCGCGCACGAAACGGAATCTGCTCGTCTTCGTCACGCCGACGATCATCAAGCAGGGATATGGCACCGGTCTCGAAGACCAAGTGACGGGGCTGGAAAACAGCGGTGAGGAAGTCGCCGATCCGAACGGCTGGCGCAACAACGCCCGCGGTGCGATGCGGCTAAAGGCGACCTCCGAGAGCCAGCGCGCGGGCGACTATCCGGTGCCCGGCTCGGGCCGGATGATGAAGAAGACGCCCGAGTGCAAAACCACGGTGAGAGTCGTTCGCTAAAACGAATTTCCGGCGGACCCGGCCGCCAGACAGGGGTGCGCCCCACCGGGAAAATTTCTCTAGCAACCGCACCGCAACGACGCGCCAGTCCGAAAGGGCTGGCGCGTTTAGCGTTTTGCGAAACGCGGGCGCTTGCGGCCTGCGGAGAGCGGGGCTACAAAGCCCGCCCACTTTTCAAACACGACCATGGCCTTTCTCAACGACAACTATCTCAAGCTCAAAGCTGGCTACCTTTTCCCCGAAATCGGACGGCGCGTGAAAGCCTTCACCGATGCGAATCCTGACGCGGCGAAGAGGATCATCCGTTGTGGCATCGGCGACGTGACGGAGCCGCTGCCGGATGCGGTGGTCAAGGCGATGCACGCAGCGGTGGACGAGATGGCGACGCACGGTGGCTTCCGCGGCTACGGGCCGGAGCAGGGCTACGAATGGCTGCGACACGCGATCGCTGAGAATGATTTCCGCGCGCGTGGGATTGAAGTTGCGGACGATGAAATCTTCGTGAGTGACGGATCGAAGTGCGATTGCGGCAACATCCTCGACATCCTCGGCGCGCAAAATCGCATCGCGATCACGGACCCGGTTTATCCCGTGTACGTGGATACGAACGTGATGGCCGGCCACACCGGCGAAGCCGATGCGAGCGGCGCGTATGCGGGGCTGATCTATCTAAATTGCACTGCGGAAAACGGCTTCGTCGCCGCGCCGCCGAGCGAGCACGCGGACGTGATTTACCTTTGCTTTCCCAATAACCCGACCGGTGCCGTCGCCACTCGCGAGCAGCTCGCCGCGTGGGTCGCGTATGCGCGGGAGCACCAGTCCGTGATTCTCTTCGACGCTGCCTACGAGGCCTACATCAGCGATCCCAACGTGCCGCGCTCGATCTACGAAATCCCCGGTGCTCGCGAGTGCGCGATCGAGTTTCGCAGCTTCTCAAAAAACGGCGGCTTCACCGGCACCCGCTGCGCCTTCATCGTCGTGCCGAAGACACTCATGGCCTCGACCGCGAGCGGCGAAAGCAAGCCGCTGCATCCGCTCTGGTCGCGCCGGCACACGACGAAGTTCAACGGCGTTTCCTACATCGTGCAGCGTGGAGCCGAGGCGCTCTATTCCACCGAGGGAAAAGCGCAGATCGCCGCGCTCATCGAACACTACATGGGCAATGCCGCCATCCTCCGCGAAGCCGCATCCGCAGTAGGTTTGCGCGTCTTCGGCGGCGTAAACGCGCCTTACATTTGGGTCTCCACGCCGGCGGGCACGACGAGCTGGCAAATGTTCGATCGGATGCTCGGCGAGGCGAATGTCGTCATCACACCCGGCAGCGGTTTCGGCGCGATGGGCGAAGGCTACTTCCGCATCAGCGCCTTTAACACGCGCGCCAACGCCGAGGAAGTCGCGAGACGCATCCAGGCGATTGCTTGGTAACCCGATGATCGAAGCCAAGTTTCCCTTTAACAAAGAAATCCTCTCCGAAGCCTACAGCGTGCATCGCGGCGTGCGGCGCTGGACGAAGTGGCTTCGCTTTTTTTCATGGGTCGCGCTCGCGGGTGGCGCGTGGCTCATCGTGAAAGAGCAGCGTTTTCTCGAAGGCGGGATCGTCGCCGGAGTCGCGGCCTTCCTGCTCGTGTGGCCTTTCCTCAGCCGCGCGCTGTGGCTGCGCGTCATCGGCGAGCATCCGTTTTTCGACCAGGAAGTGCGTTGCCAGTTCGACACCAAAGGCTTCGCCATGGTCGCGAACGGGCAGGGCATCAAGGTCGCGTGGGAAGACACTTTTAAGATCGTGGAGGGCGACCGCGGCTACCTGATTTATCCGAAGAGCGGCGCGTTCTACTACATCCCCGCGCGCGGCTTCGCGACGGACATCGACGCCGAGCGCGTGAAAGGCGTCTTCCTCTCGGAGAAGATGCGGAAGTCGTAGTTCGCGCGCCGGGCGCCGGGCCAAAGAAACGGTTGAGCACCCGGGTTTTCGAGAGCACACATCTCCCGCTCCAAACCGATGCGCCTACTCCTCGCCACCACCATTCTCGCGCTTTCCCCTGCCCTACTGTTGGCAGACAACGTGCCGGACTTCGCGCACGAAATTCGTCCGATTCTTTCCAATCACTGCTTCAAATGCCACGGCCCGGATCAAGATGAGCGCAAGGGCGGGAAGGAAGGCTCCGGCGGATTGCGGCTCGATACGGAAGAAGGCGCGCACGCCGACCTCGGCGGCCTGAAGGCGCTCGTGCCGGGAAAGCCGGACGAGAGTGAACTGATCGCGCGCATCATCTCGAAGGAATCAGACGAGCTGATGCCGCCGCCGAAGAGCGGGAAAAAACTCACGCCGCCAGAAATCGACCTGCTCACGCGCTGGGTGAAAGCGGGAGGGAAATACACGAAACACTGGGCCTACGCGCCGCTCGAAATCCGCGAGCCGGATTCCACGAAGTCGATTGATTCCTTCATCCGCGCACTTTTGGAAAAGGAAGGTCTCACCCCGCAGCCCGAGGCCGATCCCGCGACGCTCTGCCGCCGCCTTTACCTCGATCTCACCGGCCTCCCGCCGCCGCCGGAGGAAGCGGAGACTTTCGCGAATAGGCCGAATAAGTCCGATACGACCTATGAGCAACTCGTGGACAAGCTCCTCGCCTCGCCCGCCTACGGCGAACACTGGGCGCGCATGTGGCTCGATCTCGCGCGCTACGCCGACTCGGCGGGCTACGCCGACGATCCTTCGCGGACCATCTGGGCCTTCCGCGACTACGTCATCCGCGCACTGAATGCGAACCAGCCATTCGATCAATTTACGATCGAACAAATCGCCGGCGACCTGCTGCCAAACGCCACCGAAGACCAGATCATCGCCACCGCGTTTCATCGCAACACGATGACGAACAGCGAGGGCGGCACGAACGACGAAGAGTTTCGCAACGCCGCCGTCGTGGATCGTGTGAACACCACGATGTCTGTGTGGATGGGCACTTCGTTCGCCTGCGCGCAGTGCCACACGCACAAATACGACCCGATCACGCAGGCGGAATATTTTCGGATGTTCGCCTTCTTCAACAACACCGACGACGCGGATCGGCGTGACGAAACGCCGCTGCTGAAGTTTTTCAGCGACGACCAAAAGGCGCAGCGTGCGCTGTGGGAATCGGAGATCTCGGCCCTCGACGCGAAATTCAAAACGCCGTCGTCCGAACTGATCGCGCAAGCCGCGAACTGGGTGCGGACGTTTCCAGCGAAGATCGAGTGGACGACGGCGAAGCCCGCCGTGCTGAAGGCGCAATCCGGCGCGGCGATGAACGTCGCGGACGATGGATCGGTGCGCGTGGCGAGTGACGCGAAGACGGATACTTACACCGTGGA
>JANLQB010000310.1:0-5609 GCA_031367565.1 Verrucomicrobiota bacterium | reverse complement strand
GGAACGGGGGATGAAAAAGAAAAGGAGACGCTGGCGGTGAACGATCCTTTTGAAGACGGAAAGGAACCGCTGACGACGGATGATTCCACGGAGCCGATCATGCCGCCGGCGAAGCCGCAGCCGGTGCCGATGGCGCCGCGGCTGGGGCTCGCGCCGGATAATCGGATGACGGAGATGTTTCAGCAGGGACGGTCGCTGCGGGATCGCGGGGATACGAGTAATGCGCTGCTGCGTTTCCGCGAGGCGTATGCCTCGGATCCGAAGAACCCGGAGGCGATTTATGAGATCGCGGTGACGCTGGAAAAGATGGGGCTGCCGGACAAGGCGGCGGAGAATTGGAAACGGATTTTCGACATGGGTGAAACGGCGGGCGTTTATTTCGCGGCGGCGGAGGCGAAGATGAAGGCGGCGGTGATGACGACGCGGGTGGGGCTGAATCAGCCGCCTGCCGGTGAAGCGAATGTGCAGACCGAGGGTGGAAATGCGCCGGCGGCGACTTTTGGGCTGGGGCGGCCGGAGAGCGAGGAGATGCACGATGCGAAATCGCTGCGGCATTTTGTGCTGCGGGTGCCGGTGCAGCTCCGGCTGAAGACGAAGATCAATGTGAAGGATCTCGTGATTCAGGTGATTTTCTACGACGTGGTGGACGACAAGCCGCTGCGGACGAGTGCGAATGTGAAGAATCGCTGGAGTACGGCGCCGGTGGACTGGCGGGAGGATGAGAGCGAGGTGCTGGAGGTGGAATACGATCAGCCGGAACCGGAATCGCGCGATTCGAAGCAGGAGATCCGGAAATACTATGGCTATATCGTCCGGGTTTATTACAAGGATGAGCTTCAGGCTACTCGCTCCGAACCGTCGGCGCTGGGCCAAAGATTCCCCGCTTCGCAGACTCTCGAAAAAGATCCATCTCAATGAGAATTCTACTGGTCGATGACGACACGAGCGTCATCCAAGCACTCCTCGCCATGATCAAAACGCTGCCGGGGCATGACATCCGCGTGGCGACAAATGGGGAGCAGGCGATCGCGAATGCGGCCTCGCTCGGAGGGCTGGATCTGCTGGTGACGGATGTGGTGATGGAGCCGATGGACGGCTTTACGCTGCGGGATGAGTTGAAGTCGCGGCATCCGAATTTGCGGACGATCCTGATCAGCGGCTACGATCTGAATGACTATCCCGAGCAGACGAAGGAGTATCAATTTTTGGCGAAGCCGATCGACGCCGAGGCGCTGATCGCGGCGGTGCAAAAAGAGATCGCGGAGATCGCGCCTCCGCCGCTAGCACCCGCGCCGAAGCCTGCCGCCGCGCCTCCGCCGACGGCCGTGGCACGCGCGACCGCTCCCGCAGCTCCGCAACCGCGCCCGGTTGCACGGCCAACCGCTGTGGCTCAGCCCGTCGCCGTTCCCAAAGCAGTCGCCACTCCGCGAGCCACGGTGGCTCCACAACCGGTGGCCGTTCCGAAAGCGACGGCGGTTCCAAAGGCTGCGGCAGGTCCGCAGCCTGTCGCAGTCCCGAAAGCGACCGCCGTTCCCCAACCCGTCGCCGTTCCAAAAGCCGCGGCAGTCCCCCGCCCTGCCGTCGCGGTCACTCCGCGTGCGGCGGCGATTCCCCCCGCGCCTTCCATCCCCGCGCTGGAGACGAAGCGGGGAGAATTTACCGGGCAATCCATCGGCTCGTACCAAGTCGGCAACCAGATGAGCGAGGATGAATGGGGCACGATTTACGCGGCGGTGCAGACGGGCATCAACCGGCCCGTGAGCTTGCATGTGATGAATGCCGCGCGGGCCGCGGATGAGACGAGCCGACTGCGCTTCATCGCCGATGCACGCGCAAAGGCCAGCGTGCAGCATCCCTCCATCCTCGCCGTGTATGAAGCGGGCGACAATGAAGGCCGCATTTTTTACGCGCACGAGTACGTGGACGGGCAAAACCTCGCGCAACTCGCGGCCAACGGACACAAAATCAACGAGCGCACGGCGTTGAACATCCTGCGCACCGTGTCGGAAGGCGCGGCGTATCTGGATGCGAACCAGACGCCGCATTTGCCCGTGGATGCCACGAGCGCGCAACTCGGCACGGATGGCCAGCCGCGCCTTTCCAATCTCGCGGTCCAAGTCGCCGACCGTGCGACGAGCCCGCTCGAAGAGATCGTGGCCGTGGGCCGCGCGATGTTCGGCGTGGTTCACACGGGGCCGGGGTTTTCGGAAGGGATGCGCGGGCTGCTCGGGCTGATGGTGCAGGCACCGGCGAGCGGGCTCACGACCTGGGCGGGCGTGCTGGAAGGGGTAAAGGCGATCGAGCCGAAAAACATCCCGACGCACGTCGCGGAAATCGGCGCGCAGGATCGAGCCGCTGCGGCCGCGATGGAGGCCGCACGTTTGCAAAAACAGAAGGAGCTGCGCCGCAATTTGATCAGCATGGTGAGCTGCATCCTCCTCGCCGGCGCGATCGTGGCCTACGTGATGCGCAACCGCCAGCGGGTCGTCCCCACGATGATGCACATCCCGGCGGGCACTTACACTGTGGGGCAGAAAAAGGTGACGCTCCCCGAGTTCTGGATCGACAAGTATGAGGTCACGATCGGCCAGTATGCGAAATTCGTGGACTACCTCGACGCGCATCCCGGCAACTCGCGTGATTTCGATCACCCGCGTCAGCCAAAGCAGCTCGCGCATCAGCCGCAATACTGGGCGATTTACTACGGGCAGGCGGCGAATGGTGGCAAGGTCCACAGCGCGCCCTACACGCTCGATTCGCCGATGGTGGATGTGACTTTCTGGGATGCCTATGCGTATGCGAAATGGCTCGGGCGCGAGCTTCCCACCGAGGAGCAGTGGGAAGCGGCGGCGCGCGGCGCGGAGGGTTTCGTTTACCCGTGGGGGAATGATCCCGATGAAAAGAAGGTGAACTCCGGCGCGGATTTCAACCAGAACGACCCTGGCGCGAAAGGGAAAGTGGACGGCTGGAATTTTTGGAATCGCGTGGACAAAGTCTCGGGCGATCGGAGCGCGTTCGGCGTCGTCGGCATGGCGGGCAACGTCAGCGAGTGGACGAGTACGTGGACGCCGGACAATCGTCACCCGATTTTGAAAGGCGGGAATTTTATGTCAGCCGATGTGCGACTCGACAAACGGGTCGAAGATCAAGATGGCAGCAAAGGGGGCGAGCACATCGGCTTCCGCACCGTCACCATTAACAAACCCAGCAACGCCGAATGAAACTCCGCCTTTTCCTCCTCGCCCTCCTCTGCGCGACGACCGTGCTCCCGGCCCGCGGGCAAGTCGCCGTCGGCATCGAAATCAAGCGCCGCCTGCATTTGCGCTACGAGCCGGTCATCGCGACGGTCCGCATCCAGAACCTCTCCGGGCGCGACCTCATGCTGCACGACGACGGCCAGCAGTGGTTCGGCTTTGACGTGACGTGCGTGGACGCCAACCTCGTCGTCGCGCCGCGCAACCCGGACTACAAACTCGATCCGCTGGAACTCAAGATCGGCGAAACCGTGAAGCGCACCGTCAATCTCACGCAGCTCTACGGCATCGCCGAATTAGGCATGCACAAGATCAAGGCCACCATCTTCGTGCAGCAACTAAACCAGATGTTCACCTCGAAGCCGGAGCTCATCGACATTAGCGAAGGGAAGACGATCTTTCAGCAGTCTGTAGGCGTTCCCGATACACTGCTCAATGCGGGACAATCCCACGTCGTGAAGCTCATCGAATTTCAAGACGACAAAAGGTATCTCTACGTGCGCGTGGAAGACGCGGATCAATCCCACATCTTCTGCACGCGCCGACTCGGCCACATGATCGACGGCACCACGCCGCAAACGCAATTCGACACGACGAATAACATCTACATCCTGCACCTCGTCGCGCCGAAGACTTACCTACTCACCAACATCGGCGTGAACGGCGAATTCCTCGGTCAGTACACTTGCGACGCACCAAAGATCAAACCCTACCTCCGCCGTATCGCGGATGGCAGCATCCAGCTCGTCGGTGCCCACCGGCAAGCCACCGTCGCGAAAAACGGTGCCCCCGGCGCGGGCGGACCGCCAGCAAAACTCTCTGAGCGCCCAGCCGGCCTTCCGAAAGAGTGAAGAGCGGCTTTCCCGCGACGAAAGATTTTCCGGGAAAAATGGCAGGGCAGCTCACGCTGGCACGCCGTCCGCTTAGATAGTAGCTGCAAGCGAGGAGCTCACTTTAAATTACAAATGTAGCGTTCCTCAGCTGCACTAGCGCAATCGGAAACGGTTGCGTTATTTTTTTGCAAATATGCCCCTCGCCGAATCGTGAACTTGACGGTGAAGATTGTATCGCTATCAAAATCACCCCTATGAGTATTTCCTCGATCGCGTCTGTAGCTACCGCTGCCATCGCCGCTCTGCTGAGCGTCATCATGTTTTTCCAGGGCAGCTCCAGTCTTACCCTTCAGACCGAGCTGCAAAAGCGGACGCAAGAGATCCAAACCCAGCAACAGGAAGTGCAGCTCCAGCAACAGGAATTGCAGAAGCGCCAGAATACGGTCGATACTGCGAAGCAACTTGCCCAGCAACAGGGGCCGCAGGCCATCGCCAGTCTCAAAGTCGCCGGAATGCGTAGTAGCAACGCAAAAATCTTCGCCTTGCTCGCGAAGTACGGCGTGCAAATCACCGACAAGGACAAGGAAGACATCAAGAAACTCCTCGACGACGCAGCGAAAGCCAAACCCTGATCACCCACTTTTCCCATGAGTTCAGAATCTTCATCCCACTCCTCCGGCCTCAGCCTCCACGTCCCGGTCGCGTTCCTCTCCGCTGCTCTGGCCATCTCATTTGCCGTCCAGCTTCGCAATACCAGCAAGCAAGCCGAGATCATGCGCTGGCAACTCGGCAATCTGGACAAGCAGACCGAGAACCTCAAAGCCGCACAGAAGCAATTCGCGGAAACGCTCACCAAGAGCGAGGACACCGTCAAACAGGCGGACCAGATTCAGGGGCAATACATCAACCTCTTCAAAGACCTGCTCGAACTCGCCAAGGACGACAAGGATGCGAAAGAGATCGTCGACAAACTCGGCGTGAAACTGTCCGAGCCTCCGAAAACGGACGCCGCCGCTGAAGGAAAGAAAGACAAGTAAGCGCGCGACTCCTTTGCGGAGAGCGCAGCGCTATCTTTCCAGAACGAATCCGTCGTTCTGCATGTAGATGTGCGGGACGTAGTGGCGTCCTGCGATCACGGACGCCATCAAGCCCACCGCCCCGAGGACGAGCGGTAATCCGAACCGCTGGCCGAACGTAAGAATGCGACCGAAATACGTCGAATCGCAGGCCACCGCAAGCGCGTGCAGCGTCGCTTCATCCGTGAAGGCGAGCTGCACGATGAAGTCCGCTTCCGTCTTCAGCTTCGGCAACAAATTGCTCAGCGCGGTTTCCATCTTTTCCACCGCCCAGCTCGACGCTCCCCGCACGCAGAGGCCGATTTTTCATCCTCGAATCAGTGCCGCGTCTCCCCCGCCCCGCTCGCTTTCGACGCGAAGACATCGCCCTCGCCGAGCCTTCGTTTGAACATCTCCAGCGCGATCCCGTAGCACTGCTGTGCGAGCACCGGATTGTAGCGCGGGCC
>JANLQB010000305.1:0-3564 GCA_031367565.1 Verrucomicrobiota bacterium | reverse complement strand
GTCTCCGACCGCACCATCGCGCGGCTGCACGTCGAGTTCATGGGCATCCCCGGCCCCACGGACGTGCTCACTTTTGAGCACGGCGAAATCGTGATGAGTGCGCAGACCGCAGCCTTGCATGCCATCGACTACGGACACTGTTTGGAGCAGGAATTGGCGCTTTACACCATTCACGGCTTGCTCCACTTGAATGGCTTCGAAGACGCGAATTCACGCGACGCGGCGCGGATGCAAAAGGTCCAAACCCGCCTGCTTCAAGCATGTCTCGAAAAACTTCCCTTCCCACCAAACTCCACCTCCTAGACACCATGCGCCGTTCATTACTTTTTCTAATCGCGATTTGTCTCCCGGCCTTGCTGGAAAAAGCCGCCGCTGCGCCGATGCAGGATGCGCAACCGCCCGACTCGACACAGATCCTGGAATTCATCGGAAAGATCAGAGCTCAGCAGAAAGCCGCGGTCAAACAGCGGCGCGCCACGGCCATGGAAGCGGTGAAAGCTGCGGCCAACAACGCGGAGAAGGCAGCGGCCCTGTGGAAGGATGCCGTAAAAGCCGTGCAGATCGAAGGGTCGGGCGACGAGGCAGCCAAATTGCGGGCGTTTCGCGAAGGAGACGGTGATTTACTCAATGAAAAGGAGGCGCAAACCGCCGCGAAATTACACATCACTTGGCTGTTTTATACGTTGCAGTTTCAAGCTGGCGTGAAGAAAAAAGACTTGGTTCCGCTGGTCATTGAATACACCAACCAACTGATGGCGGACGGCCAGACGATGGAAACTTTTCAGGAAAATATCGAGAAAGCGCGGGAGCGGGAGACGAGTGCAAAACATGGCATCCGCAAGACCGACGACAATCGCGTGAAGCAAATGCACGACATGATTCTCAGCACGCCGGTTGGTGCAAGCCCGGTCGCGAAGTATCTAGGGCTCGAGGATATTCTACCACGCGGCACCGATGCGAATGATCGGACGGCGAAAGCCGTGGCAAAACTTCTTGGGACGGGTCAGACGCCCGTAACCGCGGACGACTCTTGGCCGATGTCCCCCGGTGATCTGGATGGCATTCACCGGGCCATTCTTCTGCCAGAGTACCGCCAGATGAAGGACCGGCGTCTGCTGGACTACTGGGATTACGTCATCAAGCGCGAGGCCGATGTCGTGGCCAAGCGTAAGGTCAACTATGAGGAGGTCCGTTTTAACACGGTGCGCCGACCCGAACTAGTCTGGCAACGAGCGCATGATCTTCTGGGACTCGGGCTGCGCAATCGAGCGATCATCGACATGGTGGCGGTGATCAAAGCCAACCCGCTGCATCCGCAGGCCGATACTTGGATGAGCGAGCTCGAAAATCTGCTCCGAACCTCCGCCGCCGCAGCGGATGCCCCGCTCGCGCCTCCCCCGGCGGAAAAATAATCCGCGATGGCTCAGACCACCGTCGAACACGAATCGAAGACGAAGGATGAAACGGGGACGCCGTGGAACGTGGTCGTTCACAACGACCCCGTGAACCTGATGAGCTACGTCACGCGCATCTTCCAACTCGTCTTCGGCTTCGCCAAAGAACGCGCCGAAAAGCACATGATGGAAGTCCACAAACTCGGCCGCTCCATCGTCTGGACGGGCGAACGCGAGCGCGCGGAAGCCTACGTGCAGCAACTTCACGGGCACCTCCTCCTTGCGACCATCGAGAAAAGCCGCTAGCCGCCATGCAACTTCACCGGGCGGATCGCCATCACATGGAACTCGCGGAGATGGATTTCCTCTGCTGCCAGTTCATCCTGCAAATCGTCCCCAGCGCATCCGCCACCGACGACCCCGCCATCCAGCACCGTCTCTTTTGCCAGCCGTCCGGTGGGCGCGAGCCGGAGTTCGAGCGGGATTGGAAAGAATACGTCGAACCCGACCTGCGGAATATTTTCAAAAGCGCCCAGGAAATTGTGGACGGCGATTTGACGAAATTTGTGCCTGCGGAATCCGACGAATCCTCCACCCTCCGCATCCCGGTAAAAAATCTGGAAGCCTGGATTCACACCCTCAATCAAGCGCGGCTCGCCATCTCCGCCCGCTACGATTTTACCGAGGAAGACATGGAAAGACCCGTCTCGCTCGTCGGCGACGCCCGCGGCCTCGCGCTGTTTCAAGTTCACTTCTACGGCTTCGTGCAGGAGTGCTTTTTGCAGCAGCTCGAAGATCAGTAGTGGCTCACGCCACTTCGACCGCCCGCTCGAAATCCGGCAGCACGGTCTGGAGTGATGTCTCGCTCCGCGCGTGGATGCGCAGGAGCGGTTCACCCTTCTCGATCCCCTCGCCCACTTTGCGAATCGCGCTCACGCCGACGGCGAAGTCGATCGCGTCGCTCGCCTTCGCACGACCCGCGCCGAGCGCGACACACGCACGGCCAATCGTTCCGGCGTCCATGCGTGCGATTTTACCGGATCGCGGCGCGGGAAGATCGTGGATGACCGGCGCGCGGTGGACTTGCCCGATGCGTTCGAGCGCGGACGCGTGGCCGTTTTGCGCCTCGACCATCGCAACAAATTTCCGCCACGCGGTGCCGTCAGCGAGCCATTTGGAAAGCTGCTCGCGCCCGACGTTGGAAACTTGCGCAGCGAGATCGAGCGTGAGTTCCACGAGATCGCTCGGGCCGCGGCCTTGCAGCGTATCCACGGACTCGGCGACTTCGAGCGCATTGCCGGCGGTGTGGCCGAGCGGCTCGTCCATCGGCGTCAGCAGGTGCGAAGTTTTCACGCCCATCTCGCTCCCGACGGCGGTGAGCGCGGCGGCGAGCGACTCGGCTTCGGCGCGCGTTTTCATGAAAGCGCCGCTGCCAAATTTCACATCGAGCACCAGCCGGTCGAGCGACTCGGCGAGCTTCTTCGACATGATGCTCGCGACGATGAGCGGCGGTGAAGGGACGGTCGCGGTGACATCGCGCAAGGCGTAGAGTTTTTTGTCGGCGGGGCAAATGTCGGCGGTCTGCCCGATCATCGCGACGCCGATGCGGTCGAGTTGGTTGAGCGTTTGCTCTTCGCTGAGGGAGACGTTGAAAAAAGGAATGCTCTCCAGTTTATCGAGCGTGCCGCCGGTGATGCCGAGGCCGCGCCCGGAGATCATCGGCACCCACAAATCATCGCACGCCAGCAGCGGCGCGAGGATGAGCGAGACTTTGTCGCCGATGCCGCCCGTGCTGTGTTTATCGACCTTCGGCGGCGAGCCGGCGGGATACTCCAGCACGCGCCCGCTGCGCATCATGGCGCGAGTGAGCGCGCCCGTTTCCACCGCATTCATCCCGCGAAAAAACACCGCCATCGCGAACGCACTCGCCTGGTAATCGGGAATCTCGCCGCTCGTATATCCGCGAATGAATTCCTGAATCTCCGCCGTGGAAAGTTCGCCGCCATCGCGTTTGCGTTCGATGAAAGTGGGGACGTGCATACGCGGGCAGGTTGGCGCGGCAAATCAGTTTGTCGCGCGCAAAAAGTTCCGGGGAGCACGCTCGTCCCGAGCGTTGGCGCAGGCGTCCCGCCTGCGCGGACTTTCGACACCGCTCCTTTTCCGGGAACGC
>JANLQB010000240.1:0-1562 GCA_031367565.1 Verrucomicrobiota bacterium | reverse complement strand
CAGCAGACAAAATCCTCGACGAGCGCAGACGGAAAAGTGACCCGCTCCACGCTTTCCGGGAATCGCGAGATTTCGGATATTGCCTCGGGCATGCGGCGCCGGGTTTTCGACGCAGTGCCCGGTCTCACTGGCACGATTCAGCGGTTGGAAGGCATCGGCATCGACTTTAAAAACAGCACCTCGCAATTGGAGATCAAGGATTCCAGTAAGTTGGATACTGCGCTTTCCACGAGAGGAAATGAAGTGCGCGCGCTTTTCGGCAGCACCGGAACCGGACTGGTGGCACGGCTGGACAGCTATCTGGATAAAGTTACGGGGACCGACGGATCGCTGAAGACACAGACGACGATCCTCTCATCGCAGTCGAAGGGCATCGACGAGCAGATCGCGACGATGGAGCGGAGATTCACGCAACAGCGGAGGCTGCTTGAGCAGAGCTTCATCAGCATGGAGACGGCGCAGGCGCGCATCCAGTCGCAGCTCGCAGCGCTGACGAACACCTTCGGGAGCAAGGCGGCATGAGGCAGCCCGGCGTTTGCCTACCGCTGGCTGCGATCCTTGCTGTTCTCACAGGCGGTTGCGAAACGCTGAAGCTAAAGCCCACCGAGGTCGCGGTGGCCGCGCCTCCGCAAAATTATTTTGCACCCGCGAAGACGGGCGAACAGTTCCGCCGGGTGGCGCTGCTCCCGATGCACAGCGGAAATCTTCCCGATCAATATGTGCGGGCGCTCGATGCCGCATTTCTTTCCGAGCTGTCGAAACGCGGCCTTTTCGAAATCGTGCCGGTGAGCCGCGCGCAGATGGAATCGCTCTTCGGCGAGCGGCAATTTGCCTCCACCGATCCGCTGCCCGCCGACGCGCTCAAGCAGCTCCAGGAACGCTACGGAGTCGATGGCATCCTCTTCACGGATCTCACGCACTTTTCGCCCTACCGTCCGGTCTCGATGGGTGTGCGCACGAAGCTGGTGGCCGCGAATACCGGACAGATTCGATGGGCTTTCGACTACGTGTTCGACGCGGGGAACGCGGCCGTGGCAGGGGCCGCAAAGCGTTTCCAAATGACCTACAGCAACGAGCAGCAACCGCTCACGAGTGACGGCGGGAGCATCCTGCTCAGCCCGACGCGTTTTGCGAAATATGTGGCCAGTGAGACTTACGCGAGCCTGCTTCATGAGTAATTCTTTTTGTTTTTTCCTAAAGTCGCCCAACCATTCATCCGATAAGTCCAAAGACTGATGAATATCCAACCTCTCAAAACCGACAGCGTGACCACTCCGCCCAAAGCGGCAACCCGGTCCGCAAAACCCGCGAAAGAGCCTGCCACCGAGGAGACGCCGCCGACCGCGAAGCAGGAGAAGCTGCTCGCCGCGCTGGCGAACGAACCGGACGTACGGCCCGATGAAGTCGCACGTGGCAAGGCGCTGGCCGCGGACCCGGACTATCCCTCGGACGATCTCCTGGCGAAACTGGCGGACGTTTTCGGGAAAGATGCGCGGCGCGCGAAATAAGGACGCACGATGAAAAACGCGCAATTTGCCAAGTCGTATCAAGCGGTCGCCGTG
>JANLQB010000213.1:0-1590 GCA_031367565.1 Verrucomicrobiota bacterium | reverse complement strand
GATGTCGATTACCGGAATCTCGTGGATCAAAAAGCCGCGCTGGAAGAGAAAGCCGCGCAGCCCGCGCGTCCCGCGGACACTGCGCTGAATCTGCGGCTCCAGCATCTCCGCCAGCGCGTCGAAAGTCTCGGCGTGGCGGAGACCGATGGCGGCGATCCGGTTTTCGCGAAGCTGCTGGAAAACCGCGGGCGACCCGTGTCGCCGGATGCCCTGAAAATCGCGCTACTCTCGCTGCTGGGCGGCGGCGTGCTCGCGCTGGGCGTCCCACTTTTCGCCGACCGCTTCGGTGCCGCTCGCACGAAGCTGAGCCAGCTCGAATCCAGCACCGGCCTCGGCGCGCTCGGCGTCATTCCAGCCATCCTAAATCTGCCGTCTCGCAAACCCGTGCTTGCCGACCGGGAAGACGAACGCCTCGCGCCGATGGCCGAGATTTTTCAAAGCATCCGCACCAGCCTGCTCGCGGATGCCGCCGCGCCGCGCGTGCTCATGATCACGAGCGCGGTGCCTGGCGAAGGGAAAACGATGACCGCCGCAAATCTCGGCATCGCCTTCGCGGAAACGGGCGTGCGCACGCTGGTGATCGACACCGACCTGCGGCGCGGGCGGCTGCACCGGCTCTTCGGCTACCGGCCCGCGCCGGGGCTCGGCGATGTGCTGTCGGGCGCGATTCCCGCCACGAAAGCGATCCGCCCCACGCCGCACCAAAATCTCTACGTGATGAACGCCGGCAAGGCCCCCGGCCCCGAGATCGAGCGGCTCGCTTCCGACGCATTTGCAAAAATGATCGCGCAACTTCGCGACTCGCTCGACTTGCTCATCCTCGACGCCCCGCCCGTGCTTGGCCTGCCCGCGACCGCGACGCTCGCGCCGCACACCGACGCCGCGCTCCTCGTCGTCTCCAGCGCGCAGACTTCCCCGAAAGCCGCCGGTGCCGCCGCAGAAATGCTGCGCGGAAGCGGGGCGAAAGTGCGCGGCTTCGTGGTGAATCAGCACGCGTAAATCCCGCGGCGACTTTCCCCCAAAACAGCCTCCCGCCGCTGGCACATGCGCTGCTTTGCAGTGCCCTATGAAGCGCTCCCCAATCCGACTCCCAAAAGTCGATGTTCATTCTCTCAATTTTCAGACCAAAGCCGAACTCGTGGTCGGCGCGATTTTTACCGCGCTGCTGATGCGCTGGGTGATGTAACGCGCGGCTCGCGAATCCACGGTTGCCGCCGCCAGCGCGCGCCGTTAGACAACGCGCCGCATGTTACACGATCTCATCAACTGGCTCCACGGACTCGTCCCGATGTATCTCGGTTGGGTCGAAAACTGGGGCTATCCCGGCGTCATCATCCTCATGGCGATGGAGAGTTCCATCTTCCCCGTGCCGAGCGAAATCGTGATTCCGCCCGCAGCAATTCTTGCCGTTTCCAGTGGGAAAATGTCGCTGCTCGGCGTCATCGTGGCGGGCACTTTCGGATCGTGGCTCGGCTCGGCGATCACCTATTGGGTCGCGCTCGCGGTCGGTCGTCCCGTCGTCCTGCGCTGGGGAAAATACTTCTTCATCCCGCCGGACAAACTCGAACGCGCTGAGCGCTTCATGCATCA
>JANLQB010000212.1:0-6339 GCA_031367565.1 Verrucomicrobiota bacterium | reverse complement strand
GCTCGTCCTCGGCGGTGGCACGGCAGGGCTTGCGGCGGCAGTGACGGCGTCGCGAATGGGCGCGCACACTGTGCTCATCGAGCGTCACGGCGCCCTCGGCGGCATGGCCACGGCGGCGCTCGTGCATTCCATCTGCGGGCTCTATTTGCTGCGCGACCAACCCGGCGCGGTGCCCGCGCATCGCGGCCTGCCGATGGTATTCGCGAGCCGTCTCATTCGCGCGGGTGCATCGTCCGGCCCGGTGCGGATGGGTCGCATGGACGTGCTCCCGCACTCGCCACCCGGCTTCGCCGCCGTCGCCGACGCGCTCGCGGAGGAGTGCCCAAATCTCGAAGTGCGCTTGCACACCGAGTGCCTTTCAAGCGTCGTGGAAGTCTCCACGCGGGGCCAGCGCGCAAAGCTCGACCCGCGCGCGATCGTGGACACCAGCGGCGACGCCGCCTTCGCCACGCTCGCCGGCCTCGCCACCGATCAAGCACCCGCCGATCGCCTCCAGCGTCCCGCCTTCATCTTCTCGCTGCACACCGTCGAAGTCGCCGCGCTCGACGACACCGGTCGTCTCCGGCTCGCGCATCAAATCGCCGCCGCCGTCAGTGCCGGTCATTTGCTCCGCGGCTGCCTCGGCTCGCACCTCCGCGCGACCGGACGCGGCTCCGAAGTCTATGTGACGATCGACCTCGCCAACGGCCCGGACTTCGATCCGTGCGACCCCGCGCAGCTCGCCGAAATGGAACGCGACGGCCGCTGCCTCGCCACGCAGCTCGCCGCTTTCCTCCGCACACATCATCCCGCTTTTCGGCAAAGCGAACTTGCCGCGTTTCCCGCGCGCGTGGGCATTCGTGAAAGTCGCCGCGTACGCGGACGCGCGATCGTCACGAGCGAAGACGTGCTGTGCGGCACGGAGCATCCCGATGTCGTCGCGCTCGGAACGTGGCCGATCGAACTTCGCGAACGCGCCACCGGCCCGCGCTGGCGTTTCCCGAATGGGAATCGTCCCACGCAAATCCCGCTCGATGCCCTGCGCGCCGCGGATGCGGAAAATGTATGGACCGCCGGCCGCTGCCTCTCGTGCGATCACGAAGCGCAAGCCGCGCTGCGCGTGATCGGCACCTGCCTCGCGACCGGCCAGGCCGCAGGCGCAGCGGCGGCGCTTCAAGCCGATGGAAACGCAGCCCCGACCGCTGCGGACGTGCGCGCGGCGATTGATTTTTCGGAGACGATTCATGCCGCCGAATGTCGCTGACCTGATCGCCGCGCGCGCCGCTGCGCCCCCCGAACATCCCGCGCTCATGCAGCGCGGCATGAGCTGGAGCTACGGCGAATTGCTCACGCGTGCCGACGCCATCGCCGCGCGCCTGCGCGAAATCATCGGCGCAATCGAAGCGCCACGCGTCGGACTTTTTTGCCCGAACGGCGCGGACTACGTGGCGCTCGCGCTCGGCATCCTGCGGGCGGGCGCGTGCCTCGTCCCGATCGCCTCGGAGCTGGCGCTGCCGGAACGCGCCGCGCAAATCGCGCTTACCGCGCCGCACCTCATCCTCGCCGCCGGTCCGCATCCGTGGCTGCCCGGCGAAGGAATCGCGGAGGAAAGCGTGGGCGTGCTCTGGCAGTGGATGCGCGGGACGGCGATCGCGCAGTTTCCCGAAGATCGTTTCGTCGCGCTCCATCCCGCGTTCGTGCGCTTTTCCTCCGGCACCACCGGCACGAGCAAGGGCGTGGTGCTCGGCCACGAAACGCTGCTCGCCCGCATCCGCTCCGCGAATCGCCGCCTCAGTATCACCGCTGCGGATCGCGTGCTGTGGACGCTGCCGATGGCGCATCATTTTGCCGTGTCGATCGTCCTGTATTTGGCGGAAGGCGCGACGACCGTGCTCGAAGATTCGCACCTCGCCGCCGACGTGCTCACGACCGCGCGCGCGTGCGGCGCGACCGTCATCTACGGCTCGCCCTTTCACCACGCCCTGCTCGCCGCCGAGGATTCCGGGCGCGACTGGCCGACGCTGCGCCTCGCCGTTTCCACCGCCGCCCGCCTCAGCGCAGAAACGGCCACCGCCTTTCACGACCGCTACGGCGTGCCGCTCGCGCAAGGACTCGGCGTGATCGAAGTCGGCTTGCCGTTGTTAAATTCCGATCCGCAAAAACCGTTGAGCGTCGGGAGACCCGATGACCTTGAAGTGCGCCTGCGCGATCCGGATGCAGATGGAATCGGCGCGCTGCTTTTGCGCGGACCGGGAATTTTCGACGCCTATCTCTGGCCCTGGCGTGAGCGCGTGGAAGTATTGGAAGGCGGCTGGTTCGCGACCGGCGATCTCGCGAGCCGCGATGAAGACGGCAGCGTGTTCCTGCGCGGACGCGCGAAGTCTGTGCTCAACGTCGGCGGCATGAAATTTTTTCCCGAAGAAATCGAGGCGGTGCTGGATGCGCATCCGTCCGTGCTCGCGAGCCGCGTGCGCGGCGAACCGCACGCGCGCTGGGAGATGATCGCCATCGCGGAAATCATCCCTCGCGATCGGCAAAATCCGCCGACTTCCCCCGCCCTCGCACGTCACTGCCGCGAGCAACTTTCCAATTACAAAGTGCCCACGCGATTTGAAATCGTGGAAACGCTCCCGCGCACGCCGAACGGGAAACTGCAAAGATGAGCGACGGCGAAACGGAGAAGATCGCGCGCCATTTTCGCGAGCGCTGGCGGCAAGGTTACGCGCGCGGAAAATTGCGGAGCGATCCCGTCTATCGCGCTTCGTTTGAGCGCATCGGTGCGTCGTCGCTCCCGCTGCTCGACGTCGGCTGCGGCCTCGGGCTGCACGCGTTTTATCTGCGCGAGCGTGGCTTCACGCCGACGATCTGGGGTCTCGATGTGGATGTGAAAAAGATCGCCGCCGGGCAGGCGGTCGCGGCGGCGCATTATCGCGGCGTGACGCTGCAAATCGGCGAGGGCGCGGCGCTGCCGGAGTTTTCGGGAAACGTGAGTCTGCTCGATGTGCTGCACTATTTTTCCCCGACCGCGCAAACCGGGTTGCTCGCCGGACTCGCCCAGCGCACCGCGAGCGGCGGCTGGTGCATCATCCGCACGACGCCGGATGACGGAAGCTGGCGCTTCCGCGCGACGCAAACGCTCGAATGGTTCGCCCGCGGCATCGCCTGGATGACGCGCCCCGCGGTGGCCTTCCCGACGCTCGCTTCCATCGCGCAATCATTTCCCGAGGCCGAGTTTTCCCACGACATCCGCCCGCTCTGGGGAAACACGCCGTTCAATAGCTGGCTGCTCGCGTTTCAGCGGCGGTGAGGCGCGGCGGACCGGCGGAAGCCGGGACTCCGAACGTCTGGAGTTCCGGGTTTAGCCGGTCCGCCGCGGATCGAGCCGCGCCAGCGCGGTTTGCGCGGAACGCTCGCCGATCTCGATCAGCTCGCGCGCCAGCTCCGGCCAGGGCTGACGGGCGGGGCCGGTGATCGGCATTCCAATGCGCGGACGCGCGGTGATCGTCTCGATGGGGACGATGACTTTTCCCGCGCGGCGGGCGAGTTCGAGTTTCCATCGCAGCAATTCGTCGGCGGCGAGTTGGTGACCGGCGAACATTGCGCCGGGGAAATTCAGGCGCTCGGGATGGGCGCGCGATTGCCGCATTTCATCGTGCAGCAGGCTGTGCGTGGCGAGGTGCGTGATTTCAGGATCGTCGATCCATTGCTCGACCGGCACGACGCTGCCGAGGCCGCCATCCCACAGCAGTTCGCCATCCAGCCGGCGCGGCGCGAGGAAACCAGGCAGCGCGCAGCTCGCGAGGATCGTCTGGACGAGCGGGCCGCGGTCGCGCAACTCGACGGAGTTCTTGCGCAAATTCGTGACCGCGAGATGCAGCCGCGCGGCAGGACAATCTTCGATCCGCATTTCGCCGACGAGCTCGACGAGCAGCCGCTCGAACTTGTGCCCGAGCAGGACGGCGGGCACTCCGCGGCGTCCAAGGAAAGTGCCGAGCGCGCGCAGCGGGAAGCTGCGCTCGCGGAAATGGCTTTTGAAATCGGCCCGCGTGAACGCGGCTTCGATGGCGTCCATTTTTAATCCAGCCGCATAAAGCCCGGCGAGCAGTGCGCCGGCGGAGGAGCCGCTGACGGCGTGCGGTTTCCATCCGCCCGCGATGAGTCCGCGCAGAAAGCCGAGGTGCGTGGGGAAGCCAAGAAAGGACGCGCCGAAGGCGACGGCGAGGCGGGGTTCAGACATGGGAAGCGCGGGTGCGATAGCAAAGAAAAACGGGCGCGCCCAGCAACGACCAGCACGCGTAAATGCCGAAGCCGCCGAGCGAGATAAGCACGGCTGCGCCGGATGGCACACCACAGAGCGCGCCGAGCAGGGTCTCGAAACTTTTCTCGCGAAGGCCGAGGCCGGAGAGCGTGATGGGGAGCATCGTGATGACGTCGATGACCGGCATGACGGAGAAAATATCGGCGAGCGGGACCGGCGCGGCGAGGGCACGCGCGGCGCAGTAGAAGATGAGGAAATGCGCGGTGAACGCGACGCAGGAAAGGGCCAGCGTGGCGAGTGAGCGCGCTCCACCTTTTCCGAAGAGGGCGAAGACGCCGGAGATTTCGAGGATGTGTTCGCGCATCGGGAGCCATTGCGGATGGAGGCCACGCAGGCGCGAATGGCTGGTGACGGCCCAGAAGAGGAGGCCCGCGGCGACCACGGCGAGCGCGATGAGCACGCCGTGCAGGATCGCGGCGCTGAGGGGCGTGCGCTCGAACCATTCGCGCCGCAGGAGGGCGACGGTGAACGTGGCAACGATGATGACGAGGAATCCGCTGAGGCGGTCCATGAGCGCGGCGAGCACGCCGCCCATTTTGCGATCGGGAAACTCGGCGGCGAGCCACGCGATTTTCACCGCATCGCCGCCGACGGATCCGGGCAGGAAAAGCGTCGCGAAGAGTCCCATGAAATGCAGAGCCGCCGCCCGTCCGAGACCGACGGGCAGGCCGGTGATTCGCAGGCAGCACCACCAGCGGAAGACGCCCGCGAGTTCGCCCGCGCCGCCCGCGAGCAGGCCGAGCGCGACCCAGCGGCCATCGGCAATGCGCCACAGCGAGGAGGCTTCTACGCGCACTCGCGGATCGCCGAAAATCCAGGCGAGCAGTGCGACCGTGATGATCGTCTGGAGGATGGGAAGGAGCTGGCGCGGCATCGGCGACGCGGAGGCTAGGCGGGCGGATGGACGTGGGAAGGAAAAATCCGGCTCGCGTCGGATTGCCACGGTGCAAACGGCTGTGCATGGTCTGCGGCCCGATGAAAATCTCGCCTTCCTCCGACGGTCCGCCTCGCTGGCGGAGCTGCGCGCGGTGGGTGGGATTTTGGTATTTTTGCACGTGGCCGATTGGTTGTGCGGCGCTTTGGTTTTGGTCGCCGGTGGGGGCGGCTTGGCATTTTGCGGGGACTCATGTGCTCGCGCTTTACAGTGCGCTGCGGGCGAATTCGCAGATTTTTGGAAAGGTCGTGCGGCGGTTTGCGACGACGGAGCGCGAAGCGTGGATCACGATCGACGACGGGCCTTTTCCCGAAGACACCGAGGCGATGCTGGCGGTGCTCGCGCGGCAGGAAGTGCGGGCGACTTTTTTTCTGGAAGGTGCTCGCGTGCAGGCGGCGCCGGAGCTGGCGCGGAGGATCGCGGCGGCGGGGCATTCGCTGGGGAATCATTCGCACACGCATCCGGTGAGCCATTTTTGGGCGCATGGACCTTGGCGGGCGCGGCGGGAATTGACCGCTGGTTCGGAGGCGTTGCGCGCGGCGGCGGGCGTGGAGGCGGTGGGGTTTCGCCCGCCCGTGGGGATGGCGAATGGCTTTGTGCATCTCGCCGCGCGTCGGCTCGGGCTGCCGGTGATCGGGTGGACGGCGCGGGGCTACGACGGGCTCGATCGCGATCCTGGGCGGGTGACGGCGCGGCTGCTGGCGCGGCTTTCGCCGGGGGCGATTTTGCTACTCCATCAGCGCGCGCATGGCGCCGGGAGCGCGGCGATTTTGGACCGGTTGCTCACGGCGATGCGCGAGCGGGGTTATCGCTGCGTGGTTCCTTCGGCGAACCGATTCATCGTCGGCTGACGCATCGCACCTATGCCTCGTCCCACTCGTGTCGCCATCATCGGAGCCGGTCCCGCCGGGGCGACCACGGCCATTTTGCTCGCGCGAAAAAGGGCGTCGGTGGTGCTCCTCGATGATGGGCGCAGGCCGGAATTGGTCGTCGGCGAATCGCTCGTGCCGCTGCTCACGCAGATTTTTCGACGTCTCGGGATCGAGGAAAAAGTGCGCGCGCTCGGCGTGCGGAAACCGGGCGTGACGTTCGCGTTCGACGATGGGGA
>JANLQB010000180.1:0-6058 GCA_031367565.1 Verrucomicrobiota bacterium | reverse complement strand
GCGCTTCGAGGCGATGCGGACGGGGACGACCTTTGCGGAAGTCGTGCTGTCGCGGACGCTGATTTATCGCGTGGAGCAGGTCTTTCTCATCCACAAAGAAACCGGCCTGCTGCTCGCGCACGCGCAGGCGGCGGGCGCTTCGGCGCAGGATGCGGACATGGTTTCCGGGATGCTCACGGCGATTCAGGATTTCATGCGCGATGCGTTCAAGGCGGAGGGCGACGGGCTGCGCTCGACGCAATACGGCGACTACAATGTGTGGCTGGAATCGAGCCGGCTCGTCACGCTCGCCGCCTTTATCCGCGGCAACGCGCCGGAGGGATTCCGCTCCATGCTGCAAGACGCGCTGGCGAAGATCAGCATCGACCAGAATGCGGCGCTCAAGGATTTTCAGGGCGACGCCGCGCCGTTCGAGGAATCGCGCCCGGTGCTCGAAGACTGCCTGCAAGAGCAGCGCGCGGAGAGCTCGGGAAGGATGTCGCCGATGCTCTGGATCGTGCCGACGCTTTTGGTGCTCAGCCTTCTCGGACTTTGGGAATGGCGCTACATCGTCGGCGTCGAGCGGCGCGCGGCGGAAGTGCGGCAACTCGTGGATGAACAGCAGCGCCGTCACGCGCGCCACCGCGAACAGCGTGCGGAGCAAGAGCGCGAGCGCGACGCCGATGTGCGGCTCGCGAAAACGGTGCAGCGGCTGAACGCGGAGGAAGGGATCGTCGTCACGGATTTTTCGCGGCGCGATGGCGCGGTGCAGATCGCCGGATTGCGGGACCCGCTCGCCGTCGATCCGCAGACGATCCTCGCCGACTCCGGCTTTTTCCCGAAAAAAATCACGACGCGCTGGCAGCCGTATTTTGCGGTGACGCCGGGCATTTTAATGAAACGCGCGACGCAGCGGCTGAAGCCGCCCGCAGGCGTGAAGATGGAATTGCGCGGCGACATCCTCGTGGCCAGTGGGAGTGCGCCGGGGAGTTGGAAAGAGGCGGTGCGCAAGAGCGCGGAAAACATTCCCGGCGTCGCGGGCTTCGACACGAGCGCCGTGCTCGATGTCGGAATGCTCGCGCTCGCGGCGAAGAAAACGGAGATCGACCGGACGGTGATCTATTTCGGCGAAGGCCTCGACATCGCGCCGGATCAGGAAGGCGCGATCAAAGAGCTCGCGACGCGCATCATGGAATTCCGCAAAATCGCCAGCGCGCTCGGGCGGCAGTTGCGCATCACCGTGACCGGTCACACGACCGAGCAGGGGGGCGATGAATTGAACCTCAAGCTGAGCCGCAACCGCGCGGACCGCATGATCAGCACGCTGGTTTTGAATGGAATCGATGCCGCGACGCTCGTGCCGGTGGGTTTCGCGGCGCGCGAAAAGCGTTTCGTCGGCTCCCAGGAAACGGATGCGAAGAACCGGCGTGTCTCCTTTTCCGCATCGTACGACGAGACCGCCGCGATCCAGTGATCCAGAAAAATCTGTCTCATGGGCGCCTACGCTGTCGGCAAAAGAGCCTCGTCGCGCGTTTCGTCCACAGTCTTTTCTCCGAGAAATATCACACGACCCTCGGCGTGAGGCAGCAGGCGAAATTCATCCACGACTTGCTCGATAGTTTTCGCGCCGAGATGGGCTCGAAGGACGAAGGTATTTCCGATCCCACGCAAGCGCCCTATCTCATGCGGTGCGCGCGCGAAGGTGGGGGCACGCGGTTTTGGTTTCGGTTGAAAGCGGTGTGAATCTGCGGTTTCAAATTTTCCACGTCGCGTTTACTCATTTTCCGATGCTCTCCGATTCCGAAGTCCTCGCTCTTTTCCGTGAAACCAACGCTTTGCTCGACGGCCATTTCCTCCTGCGATCCGGCCTGCATTCGCGGCAGTTTTTCCAATGCGCGCTTTTGCTCCAGCACACGCAAATCGCCGCGCGCGTTTGCGCCGCGCTCGCGGAAAAGCTGCGCGGCGTGGATGCAGAATGCGTCATCTCGCCCGCGCTCGGCGGGATCATCGTCGGCCACGAAGTCGCGCGCGCGCTTGGCCAGCCGCACATTTTTGTGGAGAAAGATGACGCAGGGAAACTTGTGCTGCGCCGCGGTTTCAAGATCGCGCCAGGCACGAAATTCATCGTGGCCGAAGACGTGGTGACGCGCGGCGGACGCGTGCAGGAAACCGTCGATATCGTCCGCGGACTCGGCGGCGAAGTCGCGGCGATCGGCACGCTCGTCGATCGCAGCGGCGGCAAGCTGCCGGATTTTGGCTGCCCATTTATCTCCCTCGCGCAGTTGAACGCGGAGACGTTCGAAGCGGACAAACTCCCGCCCGATCTCGCCGGAACGCCAGCGGTGAAACCGGGGAGCAAGTAGCGAAAAATTGCGTGGCGAAGGAGGACGGTGGTCCGATTTTAAAAAAACCGAGGGAAACACTTGCCCATCGCGGATCACGGTCCATAGTCGCAGCCCACCCGCAGCGTTCCGCTGGGTGGGAAAAATGTCGGGGCGTAGCTTAGCTTGGTAGAGCGCCTGGTTTGGGACCAGGAGGTCGGAGGTTCAAATCCTCTCGCCCCGACCATTTTCTCCCTTTTTCCTCCGCCTCGCAAGTAGCGTGGCGCACGAAAGCAAAATCATGATTCCTGCGCCGGGCTCCGGGACCGCCTGCGCCCCGCTTCCCGGACCGACAGGCTCGGCGAGGAACTCTCGCAAGACGATCGGCGATGTCCCGTTGTCTTCCGAATTTAGCGCGGAGCCAGGTGCGAGGAGCGCCACGATCCCTCCGTCGCCTATCGCGAGTGAGGCGAGGGTCTGGCTTGCTTCAAAATTGACCGTCGCAGTACCCGCGGTGCGGGTGACGCTGACGCTCGCTGAGCCGGTGCCCAGCGCGGTTTCGAGATCGACCGTGCCTTGGTGTGTGGTCAGCGCTGCGTAGTTTTGCGGGCCTTTGAAGATCACGCGGCCCGCCCCTTCTTTCACGAGGCTCCCGTTGGAAACCGTGGCCTGGATTTCCAGCTCCGTATTCGCCACTCCATCGACGACGGTGATCGTGCGAGTGCCTCCGCCGAGATTTAGATTTCCGGAAATGATCGAGCGCCGAAGACCGGCGGATACCGCAGTGATCTCGCCGCTCAAGACGAGTTTTCCTGCGCCGCCAGTAGTGATCGTGCTGCCGAACATGGACACGGTCCCGACGTTGAGTGTGCCGTTGTTGACTTGAGACGTGCCAGAAAGGGCAATCGCACCGATCGTCTCCGTCACGCCGCTGCCGAGGCTCACTCCGCTTCCTGCGCTGACGGTGATGGAGCTGGAATTTCCGATCTGCTCGTCAAACCCGATCGCGAGCGTGGCCACGGAAGAACCATTTCCGACGATGATCGCGCCCGGGATCGCGACCGCGCCGCCGGTTTTCGCCAGTACGATCGGGCCGACGATCGTGGTGCCACCAGTGTAGGTGTTACTGTCGCCTCCCGCGAGGACGAGGCTGTTGTGGCCCGTCACGACGAGTCCGCCGCTGCCCGAGATTGCGCCGCTGAGAGTGATGAAGTCCGTGGCGGCATCCACGGTGAGCACGCGCCCGTTCGTGTTGATGCTCCCTTTGATTTCCATGCTGCCCGTGCTCGATGTGAGGAAGGTTTGCGCAGCGGAAAGGATGAGATCGTTCTCGATGTTCTGCACGCTATCATCGGCATTGGTGATGCCGCCTGCGCCGAGCGTGAGCGGATTTCCACGCACGGTGAATCCAAGCGCGCCGCTGGCGAAAGTGATCGAGCGGATATTCCAGTCGAGGTTGGCATTCGATGAGAGGCCGGTAATCCCGGCAAAGACGACGACGGCCGTAGCATCGAAGGTCGGCGCGATGTCGCCGAGCCAGTTCGCGGGCGTGGTCCAGTTTTCACTGGATTCCGTCCCGCCATCCCAAGTGAAAGTCGTGGCGTGAGCTGCGGGCGTCATCAGCAAAAGGGCTGAAATGCCTCCGGCGAGAATGCGTGGGAGTTTGGTCATGGGAAGGAAATGGGGTTGGGCCTGCCGGTGTCACGAAACCTTTTACATTCCGAAAATGGCTCAACAATCCCTTCCCGCAAGCGGGGAGATGGAGGTTTTTGCGCCTAGTCACGCCGCCTGCGGAGGCCGAGCAGGGTGGCGATCCCGCCGAGCATCAGCACCACGCTGCCGGGTTCTGGCACGGCTTGGGCAGCGTTCGCGGAAAGATCGCCGCCGATTTCACCCTCGCCAAACAACGCCGGCGCTGGCGCGGGAGGCCCGCCGAGCACGACGACTGCGGATGGGCCGATGATCAATCTTCCAAGCGTTTCACTCGCGTCGAACTGCACCGTGCCCGCCGTCACATTTGCGGTGCCGCCGATCGTATTGCTGGCGACGACTTCCATCGTGCCCGCACCCGTTTTCAAAAATCCGCCCGCGCCGCTGATGGCGCCGCTCACCACGAGCGAATTGCCATTCGTGTCGAACGTCACGTCGCCGCCGGTCCCGGTCAGCTCGACCGGCAGGGTGATGACCGTATTTACTCCGGCGCGCACAGTGCCGCCACCGAGATTGAGGTCGGTGGGAAGGCCCGCGTTTTGCGCCCAGATGCCGTCGGCTCCGAGGATAAGCGTGCCGCCAGTGAGGTCGTAGGTGCCGAGGACGTTATTATGGCTGAAGCGCAGGCCGCGCACATCGGCGGTGCCGCCGGTTTGGGTGAAGGAGCCTGATCCGTCCCACGAGATGGCCATCGAGATATTCGGCGAGTTCAGCGTGCCGGCGGAAAGATTGTATGCGCCTTTTCCCTGAGGCCAGTGGCCGAGTACGAAATTGCGTCCGTCGGTATTCGGCGCGTTCACGTCCACGGTGCCGCCGGTTTGGTTGAAAATGCCGAACGATTGCGCGCCGCCGCCCGCGCTGTTTCCGACGATCACGGAGTCCTGCACGGTGAGCGAAGTGCCGGGGCCGATATTGAGCGAACCGCCGAGCGTGTCGTTCTGGCCGTTCACGCCAAACTGGAGCGAACTCAGTTTCACATCCGTGCCGGAGGCGAGCGTGACTGCGCCGTCCGCCACGAGGATCATCGTGCCCGCCGGGCCGCCGGGATTGATGTCGCCGTCGATGACGCTCGATGAAGTTTTTGCGAAAACGAGCACGCCCGCGACCGTCGAATCGCCCGTGCCGAGATTGCCCGACGTGTCGCCGTTGCCGACCTGCAGGACGCCGCCGTTGACGCTGAAGCCTCCCGTCCACGCATTCGTGCCGCGCAGGATGAGCCGGCCCGGCCCGTCTTTGCTCAAGCCATACGCGCCTCCGGTTTCGGTGATGTTTCCGTTGTGAATGACGACGCTGTTCCCGCCGCTCACGTTGTAGCTCATGGACGCTTGCAGCGAAATCGGCGCATCGACCGTGGCAAGCTGGCCGCTGCCGAGTTCGAGGATTTGGCCGCCATTGGCGACGATCTGCCGGGTGAGCGTGCCGGGCTTGTTCACCCACAGACCGAGCGAGCCGCCCGAGTTGAGCGTGATCGTGCCGCCCGCGAGCACCTGCGAAAGGTCTTCGATGCTGAAGGTGCCGCCGTTGATGTCGATGTCGCCCGCGGTCGCGTTGACTTCCACGAGGCTCACCTGATTTCCGCCGACCTTCGTCAGCTTGTGCCCGGCGAGATCGAGCAGATCGCCGCCGCCGCTCGACCGGATATCCCAGCGCGCCGAGCCGCCGAAAGTGGCATCGCCCGAGAGCGTGACTTTATGAAGATTGAAGACGGTGTTCGGGCCGTGGTTGACGATCGCGCCGTTTCCCAGAACGCCATCGCCCGAGACGAAAACCTGTTCGGCACCGAGGTCGAGTCCGTTCACATCGAGCGTGCCACCGGAGCTGATGAGCGTGCTGCCCGTCGTGGTGCCGAGGGCTTGCGCACCCAGCGCGCGCAAAGTGCCGCTGGTGATGTTCGTGATGCCGTTAAATGCCGATTGATTATTCACGCCGATGACCTGCGAAGGGTCTCCCGCGATATTCAACTCAGGCGCACCCGTGAGGACGCCCGCGCCGAGCACGAACCCGCTCGTGCCGATCGTGCGCACCGTGCCGAGGCCGCTGGTCGGCGT
>JANLQB010000175.1:0-4571 GCA_031367565.1 Verrucomicrobiota bacterium | reverse complement strand
GCGTTGAGCGGTTGGATCGAGTCCGCCCTGGCAAAAATGGGCCGGGGTACGGCTTAGCACCATGATCGCGCCGCGCCGCGTTTTTTAGATCCCTGCGTCGCGCATCGCGCGTTCGATGAGCAAGGTGGCGAGGCGCTGCGTGGCGGTGTCGAGGGCGGCGAGGGCGGTTTTGAGCGGCTGCGCGGCTCCGATCGCGATGGCGGCTTCGACTTCCTGCTGACGCGACTGGATTTCCGCGCGCTCGGTTTCGGAGAGGAGATCGCCTGCTTTTTCCAACCCGGCGCGGACGGCGGGGAGCAGCTCGTCGGCTTTCAATTTTGCCTCGGTGAAGATGCGCGCGTTTACGTCGTCGAAGGCGTGTTCGAGGGAATCTTCGAGCATTTTTTCCACGGCCTCATCGCTGACATCGACGGCGCTGGTCATCTTCACGGTTTTTTCCGCGCCAGTTTTCGTGTCGCGGACGAGGACGTGCAGGATGCCGTTGGCGTCGATCTCGAATTGCACGCCGACGCGCGCCTGGCCTTTCGGCGCGGGCTCGAAGGGCAGCTCGAACTGGCCGAGCGGCCAGTTGTCCTTCGCGAGTTCGCGTTCGCCTTGGAGCACGTGGATGAGCATCGCCTGCTGACCGGCAACCGCGTTGGTGAAAAGCTCGCCGGCTTTGAGCGGGATCGTCGAGTTGCGCGGGATGATGACGTTCATCAGGCCGCCGAAGGTCTCGATACCGAGCGAAAGCGGGGTGACATCGAGGAGGACGATGTTTTGCACCGCGCCGCTGAGGACTCCAGCCTGGAGCGTCGCGCCCGTGGCCACGGCTTCGTCGGGATGTTGCGTGGTGTCGGGCTGGCGTCCGAAGATTTCCGCGACGATGCGGCGGATGAGCGGCATCCGCGTTTGCCCGCCGACGAGGATGACGGCGTCGAGTTCGCCGGGCGCGAGCTTGGCGTCGGCGAGGGCGCGGAGGCAGTGGGCGCGGGTGCGGTCGATGATCGGGCGGGCGAGTTCTTCGAGGCGCTCGCGGGTGAGTGGGTAAACTTCCGCGCCATGCGGAATCTCGACGAATTCTTCTTCTGAAAGTCGATGCTTCGCCGCGATGACGAGTTCACGCTTCTCCCAATCCGCAATCCGCAATCCGCAATCCGCAATCAGCGCCGCGTCCAAATCGTCTCCGCCGAGTCGCGTATCACCGTTCGTGGAAAGAACCTGGAAGACGCCTTGATTCAGTTCGAGGAGGGAGATGTCGAACGTGCCTCCGCCAAAGTCGTACACGGCGATTTTTGCACGGTCGCGGAGTTTATCGAGGCCGTAGGCGAGGGCCGCGGCGGTGGGTTCGTTGAGGATGCGCTCGACGGTGAATCCGGCGAGTTCGCCTGCGGCTTTGGTCGCGGCGCGCTGGGCGTCGTTGAAGTACGCGGGGACGGTGATGACGGCGCGGTCGATGGTCTGACCGAGCGCGCGTTCGGCGTCGGCTTTGAGTTTGCGCAGGATGAGTGCGGAGATTTCCTCGGGCGAAAATTCGCGGCCGCCGATGCGCACGCGTGCGCCGGCGAATTCGTAGCTCACAGCGCCCGCATCCTCGCCCGCGCGGCGTCCCATGAAACGCTTGATAGAATAGACCGTGTGCGCGGGATCGAGCGCCCGCATTCGCGCCGCGGCGCGCCCGACGAGCGGCTCGCCGGTCGCGGGGAAATGCACGACGCTGGGCGTGAGGCGCTCGCCGTCCGAGTCGGCGAGGAGGACGGGGAAACCGGCGTCCATGACGCCGATGAGGGAATTGGTGGTGCCTAGGTCGATGCCGGCGATTGGGGAGGCCATTTCAGATTTCGGTTTTCAAATTGGGTCTGACGCAATCGACAGTTCCAAGCTCAGTTCGTGCATTTCTTTAGACCACTTGCTCAAGTACGAAAGCTCGTCGTGAACCGTCGCGACTTCGGAAAGATGGTCGCGCCAGTTTGCTCCGAAGGCGGCGATGCGGGCGAGGGCGTGCGCTTGGCCGCTGGCGAGAGAGTCGCGGATTTTGGAGACGGCGAGGCGTTGCGCGTTGATTTCTCCCGCGCACAGGGCGCGGGCGAGAGGGGAAGTGGCCGCGCGGTATTTCGCGAGGAAAGTCAGGCAGCTTTTGCGGGCGGCACCGATCTTCATGAACTGGTCGGCGAGGGCGGGCGGGATGGGTCGAGTTTGTGCGAGTAATTCGGGAGCTTCGAGTTCCAACAAATGCCGGAGTCGGTCATCGGGATGGCGAATCGTCCGGTAGGCCCGGTGCAGTTTTATAAATTCCTCGGCGTCGCCACCCACATCGGGATGCGTGGTGGCGCTTCGCCGATGATATTCTTCGCGGAGCTTGTCCTCATCAAGCCACGGGTGGTGGGAGAGATCGAAGATGGCGAAGGCGTCCTGCATGTCCGGCAGGTGCGCGACGGGCTTCCCCCGTGCAAGCCATTTCTCAAACTGCGCGCGTTCACCTCTGGCGCGCCGTTTCCCCTTTCACTCGACCCTGCTCGCCGCTACATGACGCGCCTGCCGCCGATGACACCACGAATGATCCAAACGCTGCTGTGCGTCGCGATAGTCGCGGCAGGATGCCATCGCGTGCCGCAAGCGGATGCCGATGCGGCGATGGAGACGGTGCGGCGGAATGTGCGGTTTTTGCAGGAAGAAAAGATCGAGGAGATGATGGCGACGATCCATCCGCAGAGCCCGGTTTTTGCCGCGGCGCGGACTTCGGTGACGGACTTGGTGAAGGAGTTTGATCTGAAATGTGAGCTGACTTCGCTGGAGGTTTTGGGCGAGAAAAAGGGGGATGTGCGAGTGCGGTTTGAGCAGATCACGGAGCGGAAAAAGGGCGGCATGATCGAGCCGAAGACGCGAATGATCGGCGTGCATGTGCTGCGGAAGGATGGCGAGGCGTGGAAGATTTTCGACACGGAAGTGATCAACGTGGAACTGATTGATCCGTTGCCAGAAGACCCAGAGCCACCGGAGGGAAAACCCGCGCCATGAATGAACGATTGATTTCCGTGCGGCAGACTTGGGCGGCGTTTCTCGCGATGGTGCTGGCGTCCGTCCTGTGCTGCGGGCTCGTCGTGGTGCGGAAGTTTTACGCCGGAACGACGGGATACACTTTTTTCTTCTGGAATCTTTTTCTCGCGTGGGTGCCGCTGATGGCATCGTTGCTTTTTTACGGGCTCGCGGCGCGGCGCAGCCGTCGCTGGTTTGTCATGTTTGGCGCAGCGGTGATGTGGTTCCTATTTTTCCCGAACGCGCCTTACATCGTGACCGATCTCGTGCATCTGCATCAGCGCCCGCCGGTGCCGTATTGGTACGACATCATCTGCGTCATGGCTTTTGCGCAGACCGGGCTCTTCGTCGGCTATCTCTCGCTCTATTTAATGCAGGAAGTCGTGCGGGCGTGGCTGGGCCGCTGGTGCGGGTGGATTTTCGCGCTGGCGATGATGGGGCTGAGCGCGTTCGGCATTTATCTCGGGCGATTCCTGCGCTGGAATTCGTGGGACGCCTTTACCGATCCGCTCGACACCCTCCGCGAAGCCGCACGCTTGGCGAATCCGTGGAACAACGCGCAGCCACTCGCCTTCTCCGTCACGTTTTTCGCGTTTTCGCTCGTGTGTTATTTGATCGTTTATTCCTTCACCCATCTCCACGGCTGGGCCCAGCGGGCCGCGCAGCCGCCGACCACGAAATAAAGCCGATTGCCGTGGCGCGGGATTTGCGATAACGAGTCCAAAGATTTCACGTATGGGACTTATCCGCTCACTTTTTTGGTTCGCAGTTTTCATCGGTGCCACCTTCGCGTTCACGGTGCTTTTTGAGCACGGGCCGTCGAATTTTCCCGAGAACGCGAAGAAGGAATACGAGACGATTTCGAAGCTCTACGGGAACAAGATCGAGAAGAAAAAGGACGGGAGCGACACGCTGCTGCACTGAAAGCTGGACGGGGTGCGGGTGGTGTGGAAGTGGATTTTGTGACGCGACGATTGTCAAACCGGCGCGCGCCATGTTACTTCTCCCATCCCCACATTTATGCCCATCCAGACTGAAAAAGATCTTTCTCCAAACGCCCGCGCCTTGTGGCTGAAGGCACTCAGCGCAGTCGAACTGCGGAACTACGGCTATTCGATTTCGCTCATTCAGGCCGTGCTCAAGGAATTTCCGGCTTTCCTCGACGCGCGCAGGATACTGCGGAAGGCGGAGGTGACTTCGACGAAGGGGAAAAAGAGTTTCCTTTCCGGTCTCTCCAACGCCTCGATGAAGGGCGGAGGTGCGGTCAAAAAAGATCCCGTCGCCGCGATGGAGCTGGCGGAGAAGAGCCTCGAAACCGATCCGTACAACGCGGCGGCGAATCATCTTTTGAAAGACGCGGCAAAAGCGGCTGGATTCCCGGAAATCGCGTCGTTTGCGCTCGAGACGATCATTGAGGGAAATCCGAAGGACACGAAGGTGATGCACGAGCTGGGCGAGCACTATCTGGCGATGGGCAGCGCCGACAAGGCGGTCGATATTTATTCGAAGATCGCCGAGATGAATCCAGCCGATCTTACGGCGGTGAAACGGAGCAA
>JANLQB010000153.1:0-3513 GCA_031367565.1 Verrucomicrobiota bacterium | reverse complement strand
ATTTCATCGGTGGCGAATGGCGCTCTTCGGAGGGTGGTTCGCCGGTTTTTAATCCTTCGACCGGCGAGGTGATCGCGGAGTGTCCGGCGGGCGGCGCGGCCGAGGTGGAGGCGGCGGTCGAGGCGGCGGCGGCGGCGTTTCCGGCCTGGCGCGAGACGCCGGTGGTGGAGCGGGCGCGGGTGATGTTTCGTTACCGGCAGCTCGTGGAGGAAAACTTCGACCGGCTCTGCGCGATCGTTTCGCGCGAGCATGGGAAGACGCTGGTGGAGGCGCGCGGGAGTCTTTTTCGCGGGCTGGAAAATATCGAGTATGCGTGCGGCGCGCCGACGCTGCTGATGGGGAGCACGCTGGAAAATATCGCGCGCGGGGTGGACTGCGAGACGGTGCTGCAGCCGCTCGGCGTGTGCGCGGGGATTACGCCGTTCAACTTTCCCGCGATGGTGCCGCTGTGGATGTTCCCGCTCGCGCTGGTGTGCGGGAATACGTTCGTGCTGAAGCCGAGCGAGAAGGTGCCGCTGACGGCGGTGGCGCTGGTGGAGTTGCTGGAAAAATCGGGGCTGCCGCCGGGCGTGCTGAACCTCGTCCACGGCGGGCGCGAGTGTGTGGAGGCGCTGCTCACGCATCCGAAAGTGCGCGCGGTTTCGTTCGTCGGATCGACGCCGGTCGCGCGCACCATTTACGAAACGGGGACGCGCCACGGGAAGCGCGTGCAGGCGAATGGCGGAGCGAAAAATTACATCGTGGTGATGCCGGACGCGGACCTCGCGAAGACGGTGGAGAGCTTGGCGCAAGCGGCGTTTGGCTGCGCGGGCGAACGCTGCATGGCGGGCTCGACGGCGCTCGCCGTCGGCGCGGCGGCGGAGCGCGTGCTGCCGGCGCTCGTGGCGGCGGCGAAGGCGATTCGCGTCGGCCCGACGGATCGCGCGGCGCAGCCGGACATGGGTCCGCTCATCACCGCGTCGCATCGCGATCGCGTGCTGAGTCTCGTGGCGAGCGGCGAGAGCGAAGGCGCGCGCGTGATCGCCGATGGGCGCGGCGTGCGCGTGCCGGAAGCGCCGGGCGGATTTTATCTCGGCGCGACGATCATCGACGGCATCCAGCCGGGCATGACGCTGGCGCGCGAGGAAGTCTTCGGCCCCGTGCTGAACGTGATGCGCCTGGACGATCTCGACGCGGCCATCGCGCAGGCGAATGCGTCCGCGTACGGAAATGGCGCGGCGATTTTCACGAACAGCGGAAAGGCCGCGCGGGAATTTAAGCATCGCGTGAAGGCCGGCATGGTCGGGATCAACGTCGGCGTCCCGGCGACGATGGCGATGTTCTCGTTCACTGGTTGGGATGAATCATTCTTCGGCGACCTGCACCTTCAAGGGCGCGAGGCGGTGCAGTTTTACACGCAGCAAAAGGTGATCAGCTCGCGCTGGTTTGGCGAAGGCGTGGCGGACGTTTGGAAAAAGTAAGCGCGCTACTTTTTCAGCAGCCAGCGCTCGTCCACCGTCTCGCAGATCACGTGCAGGAGAAACTTATGCGCCTCCTGAATCCGCGCGGTCGCGGTGCCGGGCACGATGAGTTCCACGTCGGCAAGTCCGCGCGCCGCGCCGCCGTCGCGACCGAGGAGCGCGATCGTTTGCACGCCAAGTGCGCGCGCGGCTTTCAGCGCGGCGAGGATGTTCGGGGAATTCCCGCTCGTGGTGATGCCGACGAAGACATCGCCTGCGACACCGAAGGCGCGCACGCCGCGGGCGAAGACTTCATCGAAGCCGTAGTCATTCCCCGTCGCGGTGAGCAGGCTGCCGCACGCGGCGAGATTGATCGCCGGATACGGCGCGCGGTCTTGGCTAAAACGGCACGCGTATTCCGTCGCGAAATCCGCGCCATCCGCCGCGCTCCCGCCGTTTCCCGCGATGAGCAATTTTTTCCCACCGACGAGCGCCTCGCCCACGATCGTCGCCGCTCGCTCCAGTTCCGGCTGTAAAACCGCGAGGTTCTGGATCGTGGCGACGGATGCTTCGATGGCATTGGAGAGGAAAGACATGACGGCGCGTAACTATGCGCGGGCGGGGCGGCTGACACGCGAAAACTTATCCGCTTTTCTCTCAGTGCCGCTCGATTTCGTCGGTCGGCACGCGGTGCGGATTCCAGTATCCGTTGTCATCATCCGGGCCGAACCAGCCGAGATGGTGCATGCGCGCCTCGCCCGCATGCGGGTTGTCCCCTTCCCGGCGCAAGATCCGCGTCTCCATGCTCACGTGCCCGTCGCACCAGCCAACGACTGCCTGCCCGCTGTAGCGAAAGTGGACCGTCGGCGACGGGCGGAAATCTGCCGGGCCGCTCCCAAAATCCCAGAACGGCGGCTCGGCGTAGGGATACTCCTGGACGCTTTCATCCCGCGCGTAGGCGGTCGTCGCAAACATCATCGTCGTCACCGGGCGCTCGATCTGCGCGGGCGTCGCGGACACGCGCGTGCCGTCGCGATTCCACATCATCGCGGGCGTGCCGCCGACGTACGCCGCATTGTAGCCGTAGCCGCCCGTGCCTTCCTCGAAGCTCTCCTTGCCCTTCAGCATCTCGGTGAAAAGCGGGTCCGGCGTGACCGCGCGCGACTTGCCCAGATACTCGGCGAGGAACCCTTTCGCGGGATCGAACCCGGCGCTCGCCGAAACCCGAGCGCCGTGCCAGCGCCGGTTGTTCCGCTTTTCATCGGCGGGGACGTAGCAGCCTTTTTCCGCAGCGTACATGATGTTGGCCGCCACGAGCTGCCGCAGGTTGTTCGCGCTGCGCGCGGCAAAGCCATTCACCTTCGCCGTGCGAAACGCGGGCATCAGCAGCGCGGCGAGGAGGGCGATGATCGCCATGACGACGAACAGCTCCACGAGCGTGAAGGCCGCCCTCTTTCGCTCCGCGATTTTCCGATGCGCTCGCGCTTTCATGGCACCGGGATCGTGGTCACTTTGATCCGCAAAAAGCGACGTGAATTTCCCGCAACGGTCTCGTCATCTACGATGCGCACTTTCCGCAGCACGCCGATACTGGCGATGGCGCTCGCGCTCGTTTCGGTGATCGCGGGCGCGTGCCCATTCGCGCCGAGCATCGCCAGCCCGGCGTTGCTTTGCGCGATGGTCGTCCAATCGTTCGCTGCGGGATTGTGCGAGCCTTGCACTTCGTAGCGCAAATCGGTCGCGCGCTCGTCGCGGGTGAAGGTGACGACGAGGCGACCGGCGGCGATTTCCGTGGTGGTCGGCGGCGCGCTCGCGTCCACGCGATCGGGCAGGCGGGCGAAGGCGTATTCGAGCAGATTCGGGACGCCGTCTTTTTCCACATCGACCGCCGCGCCGCGCTGCGCGCCCGCGAGGCCGCGCACCGTTTGCCATTGCTCGAAAGTGATCGCGGTCGAGATCGCGCCGACCGCTTCGAGATCGACACCGCCCGAGCCAAACGTCAGCCACGCGTCGTAGATCGGGCGATTCGCGCTGTCGCGAAATGCGCCGCTGCCGGGGATGTCCACGATGCGGA
>JANLQB010000090.1:0-7386 GCA_031367565.1 Verrucomicrobiota bacterium | reverse complement strand
AAGAAGGCGGGCACACCGCTCACGTTCGCGATGACTTTTCCTCCCGGCACGCACGCGATGTGGATGCGCTATTACCTCGCCGCGGGTGGCATCAATCCCGACACGGACATCTCGCTCATCACCGTGCCACCACCACAGATGGTCGCGAATATGAAGGCCGGGAAGATGGATGGCTTCTGCGTGGGCGAGCCTTGGAATGCGCGCGTGATCGCTGACGACATCGGCTACACGAGCATCAACACGCAGGGCATCTGGAAGGATCACCCGGAGAAAGTATGCGCGTTCACGGAAGAGTTTGCGGCGAAAAATCCGAAGACGGTGAAGGCCGTGCTGAAGGCATTGCACGAAGCCAGCCTGTGGCTCGACGTGATGGAGAACCGGCCCGAGCAGGCAAAGATCGTTTCCTCGCCGAGCTACATTAATTGCCCGGAGGACGTGATCCTGAGCCGCTTGCAGGGCAAGTATCTCTTCGGTGACGGACGTAAACTGAAGGATCCTAACTATATGATCTTTAACGATCGGAACTGTAACTACCCACAAGCTAAGTATGCGAAATGGTGGCTCTCGCAGTTCCGCCGCTGGGGCCTCGTGGAAGGTGCTCCGGATTACGAAGGCGTCGCAAAGCAAGTCATGCGCGGCGACATTTACGCCGAAGCGATGAAGGAAATCGGCTACACGAAAGGCATCGCCGACGACCGCGCGGAGACGCTTTTCGATGGCATAAAATTCGATCCAAAGGGCGACCTTGAGGCTTACGCCAAAGGCTTCCCGATCCACAGTGTGAAGGGCTAAAAGATGAATTCGATCGACCTCAATCTCGCTTCCAATCACGACGCCACGAACGGGCGCGTGCTTGATCTCGATCCGCCTGCGGAACGCATGGCGGCCCTTGATCTTGCCGCGCTCGCGCCGGGCAGTCGCGCGAGCGGAATCGCAGCGGAGGGTGCGCCAGAAGTCGCGCAGCTCAGCTTCGGCATCCTGCCGCTCGTCGATTGCGCGCCGATCGTCGTGGCGCAAGCGCACGGCTTTTTCACGAAGCACGGGATCGAGGCGAACATCACGAAACTCGCAAGCTGGACCGCGCTCCGCGATGCGCTGAACTCTGGCGCACTGCACGCGGCGCACATGCTCTTCGGAATGCCCGTCGGCGCGGCGGTGGGCAAGCTGGGGAACGATCAGAAGCCGCTCATCGTTCCGTGGATTCTGAGTCGCAACGGCCAGGCGATCACGCTCGGCGCGAAGCATCGCGGAAAATTCGCCGCCGATCCGAAGGCGCTGCGCCCGCTCGCGCTTGAGCAGCGCGACATGGGACGTCCGATGGTTTTCGGCATCACCCTCGCGCCCGGCACCCACTCGATGTGGCTCCGCTACTGGCTCGCCGTAGGGAAAATTGACCCGGATAAAGACGTGGCCCTCATCACCGTGCCGCCGCCGCAGATGGCTGCCAACATGCGGACCGGACGTATGGATGGCTTCTGCGTAGGCGAACCATGGAATGCGCGCGCCATCGCGGACGGCGTGGGTTTCACCGCGATCTGCACCGAGGAAATCTGGCCCGATCATCCCGAGAAAGTTCTCGCGTTCACCGAGGAGTTTGCCGAGGCCAATCCGCGCGCGGTCAAAGCCACGCTCAAGGCGCTACACGAGGCGAGCGTGTGGTGTGACGATCCGCAAAATCACGATGCGCTCGCCGAGTTACTCGCGCACCCCGAGTTCATCGGCGCACCAGTGGAAATGCTCCGCGCACGACTAGGCAAGAGCGTGGACTACGGCGACGGACGCAAGCGCGACGACCTGCGCGGCGTTACATTCAATGCGCGTAACGCTAACTATCCGCAGGCGAAATACGCGCTGTGGTGGCTCTCGCAATTCCGCCGCTGGACGATGCTCCCGCTCGTCCCCGACTACCTCGGCGTGGCCACCCGCGTGATGCGTCCCGATTTCTACGAAGCCGCGATGGCCGAACTCGGCGTGACCCACGGCGGCGTGGACCTTTCACCCGAAACCTTTTTCGACGGACGCACCTTCGATCCCGCCTCGCCCGAGGCTTACGCCGCCGGTTTCCAAATCACCAGCATCCGTAAATAACCGCACCCACTTATGAACGAAACACCGCTCAAAAAACTCGACTGGCTGCTGCTGCCCGCCATCGGCATCGTCGTCTGCCTCCTGCTCTGGGCCTTGATCGCCGGGAAGGAGACGCGGAAGGAATACGTCGATGATTTCGGCGACAAGATCGTAAAAGTGCAGCGCACCGGCATCTCCGCCGATCTCCCCTCGCCCGCCGAGACTTGGACGAAGTGCAAGCTCTACATCACCGAACCCTTTGCGAAACGCGGCGAACTAGATCAGGGAATCCTGCGCTTCACCTGGCTCTCACTCACCCTCGTCGTGCAGGGATACGCCATCGCACTCATCATCGGCACACCGATCGGATTCTGCCTCGGCCTGTCGAAGACCTTCTCGAAGATGTTCGACCCGATCTTCCAAGTCCTGCGCCCGGTCTCCCCGCTCGCATGGTTACCACTAGGCATGGTACTTTTTCTCGGTGCAAAAATTACCCTTCCGATAGTTGGGACTTACACCGCGTCCGATCTTGCCGCCATCTTCACCATCGCCATCTGCTCGATGTGGCCCACGGTCCTAAACACCGCCGTCGGCGTGCGCGCCATCCCGCAAGATTATCTAAATGTCGCAAAAGTCCTAAAGCTCTCAAAGACCAAGACGCTCTTCAAAGTCCTGCTACCCGCGACCCTGCCCTACATGTTCACCGGCTTCCGCCTTTCCCTAGGTATCGCCTGGCTAGTCATCGTCGCCGCGGAAATGCTCACCGGCAAACCGGGCATCGGCGGCTTCCTCTGGCAGCAATACAACGCGCTGAGCTACGCCCACATCATCCTCTCGATCCTCACCATCGGCATCGTGGGCTTCGTGCTCGACCGCATGATGAGCCTGCTGGAAGGCCGCTTCAAATCCGCCTAATCCACATGCTTCTTCTCGAAATCAAAGGAGTCAGCAAAGGCTTCGGTTCCGCCAAGGCGCGGACGGCGGTGCTGCACGACTTGCATCTCGAAGTCGAACAAGGCGAGTTCGTCGCGATCATCGGCTACTCCGGCGCGGGTAAGACGACGCTGATGTCGCTCATCCTAGGGCTGCAATTTCCTGATGTCGGCGAGGTGCTACTCAAAGGCCAGAAGGTCACCGGCCCCGGCCCGGATCGCGGGATTGTTTTCCAAAACTACAGCCTGCTCCCGTGGCTCACGGTCTATGAAAACATCGCGCTCGCGGTGGATCAGGTCTTCCCACACTGGACGCCTGCTGAGCGCCGGACGCATATCGAGAAATACATCGCGATGGTGAATCTCACCCCGGCGACGCAGAAGGTGCCTAGTGAGTTATCCGGCGGGATGCGGCAGCGCGTTTCTGTGGCGCGTGCTTTGGCCATGCAGCCGGAAATTTTACTGCTCGATGAGCCGCTGAGCGCTCTCGACGCACTAACGCGCGCCAATTTGCAGGACGAGATCAACCGCATCTGCCAGGAGGAAAAGAAGACGGTCATCCTCATCACCAACGATCCCGACGAAGCCATCCTGCTCGCGGATCGCGTGATCCCGCTCACCGCCGGACCGCGCGCGACGCTCGGACCGTCGATCCCGATCACGATGCCCCGGCCCAGACTGCGAGCGGCGATTAATACTAACTACGATTTCAAACAGACCCGCAGTGAAGTCGTGGACTATCTCCTCAAGGCTACCGACAAACGCAAAGCAGCGATGACGATGAAGCTCGTCTTGCCCGACCTCATTCCCGAAGACCTCGACGCACCCCGCAATCCCTTTGGCCAGAAGCGCCGTCCGCGTCGGCGCAGTGAGGAGAAGCGGGTAACCGTGGAGGTATCATTGTGAACGACAACGCCTACCTCGAACTCTCCAAGCTAACCAAAAACTACCCTTCGCCGAAGGGCGATGCGGTCATCGTAAAGGATGTGGATTTTAAGTTCCGCAAAGGCGAGTTCGTCACTGTTATCGGCCACTCGGGCTGCGGTAAATCGACGATCCTCATGATGGTGGCGGGACTGAGCACGATCAGCAGCGGAGCCATCGTGCTGGCAGGCAAGGAACTCACCGGTCCCGGCCCGGATCGCGGCGTCGTTTTCCAATCGCCTTCCCTGCTCCCGTGGATGACGGCGCGGGAAAACGTGATGCTCGGCGTGAACCAGGTTTTTTACACGGCGGAGAAACTCGAGCGGGAGCAGATCGCGGAATACTATCTTACCCTCGTCGGACTCGGCGATGCGATGGACAAGACGCCGAAGGAGCTTTCGCAAGGGATGCGTCAGCGCGTCGGCATCGCGCGCGCCTTTGCGCTCGCGCCGAAGATGCTACTGCTTGATGAACCTTTCGGAATGCTCGATTCGCTCACGCGCTACGAGTTGCAGGAAGTGCTCATCCAGCTTTGGCGTCGCGAAAAAATTACAGCCATGATGGTGACTCACGATGTCGATGAGGCGCTCTTTCTTAGCGACCGCATCATCTGCATGACCGATGGCCCCGAGGCCGGCATCGGAGAAGTGATCGAGGTAAATTTCCCGCGCCCCCGCGAACGCCAGGCGGTGATGGAGCATCCCGATTACTACGTGCTGCGCGAGCGGCTCATCCATTTCCTCGAAGTCAAAGCCCACAAACACGCGTCCGCGCCACCAGTGGGCGAGGCGGTCACCCACTCAGTCGCGGCAGGAGCAGCCGCTCAACCATGATTCGGAAGCTCCCGCGTCACCACCAAACCCACCCAACCACCACGCGCCGTGGAGTTCTCGCGGCGCTCTTTCAAAACCAAGTCCACATGATCCCATCCACCAAAAAAAGCGGAGCGCTGCTTGCCACAGCGCTCCTGATCGGAAGTTCCATAAACACCTTCGCAGGCGACGGAAAACCCGACGGCAAGATAATGCTCGAAAAGAAACCGGATGCAAATCCGCTTTCGTTTCTCGATGGTAAAGTCGTGTTCGATTTCCAGGAGCGATTCCGCTGGGAAATTCGCAACAACAACTTCGACTTCAACGACGGCGTCAACTCTGTGACCGACGACAACTGGTTTCTCCAGCGCGCCCGACTCGGCCTCGCGATCAAGCCTACACCTTGGTTTAAGATTTACGCCCAGGCTCAGGATTCGCGCGAGATTAACTCGGACCGGCCTGATTTCCCCGGCGCGCTCGGCGCGGAGGGTGATGATTCGTTCGATCTGCGGCAGGGTTACTTTGAGATCGGCAATGCGAAGGAATTCCCGCTCACACTCAAGGCGGGTCGGCAAACACTGGTCTATGGCGACGAGCGCCTGATCGGCGCTTCGGATTGGAACAATCTGGGCCGCACTTTCGACGCGGTGAAACTGCGCTGGGAAGAGAAGGCATGGTCGCTCGATGCGTTCGCATCCAGCGTGGTCGTGTTCGAGCGCGGCAGCTATAACCAGTCCGACTTCTTCAACGGCAATGAAACCGGTCGTGAGCAGATTTTCAGCGGACTATATTTCAGCACCACCGCACTCGGCCCGCAGACGACCGATCTCTACGTGCTGCATCTGCACGAAAATGCGAACCCGCACTTCGCGCAAAATCCGCTCGGCGACACGAACTTCCTCACGCTCGGTCTGCGTGTGAAATCGAAGCCCGGTGCATTCGCACACAGCGCGCCGGAGCCGCTGGGCAAAGGCCCGAGCGACGGCAAATCCACGCCGCCACCACCTGTTCCGCCTAAGCCAGTTGGCTTCGACTACGACGGCGAGTTTGCCTTTCAAACGGGCGACGTAAAGGGCCGCGATCTCACGGCCTTCGCCGCGCATGTCGGCACAGGCTACACGTTCGACATCCCATGGACGCCACGCCTCGGAGCGGAATATAACTTCGCCTCGGGTGACAGCGATCCGCTCGATCGCGAAGTCGAGACCTTCCAAAATCTCTTTCCGACGAATCACAAGTTCTACGGTTATGCAGATTTCTTCTCGTGGCAGAACATCCACGACGCCGCGATCAGCCTAAAGGCTCAGCCGGTGAAGAAGGTGACGACGCAGCTTGACTACCATGCCTTCTGGCTCGCGAACACCGACGACTCCTGGTACCGCGCCAATGGCGTCGCTACCGTGCGCCCGCTGACTCCCGCCGCCCGCGCTGCGGATAACTATGTGGGCTCGGAAATCGACTTCACGGTAACATGGAACGTTCGCAAGGAAGTCGCGATCCAAGCCGGATACAGCCACTTCTTTGCGGGTAGCTATCTCGGTGAAACCGGTGCGCAAGACGACGCCGATTTCGGATACCTACAAGCAACAGTCACCTTCTAACAATCTCTTATTGGTTGGTTAAACCCCGCCGCGTCCGCATGGGCGCGGCGGGCGACCACCCGCCAAGTTTTTACGATGAATCCAGTCCCGTTCATTCCCGATAACGCACCTTTCACCGCCGAACAACGGCTGTGGCTAAATGGCTATCTCGCCGGCCTCTTTTCAAATGCGGGTGGTGACTTTTCCGGGCGGGCGGCCGCTGGACTCGGCGCCGCTCCGAGCGCGCCAAAGCAGCCACTACTTTTGCTCTACGGCAGCCAGACGGGGACGGCGGAAGGAGTAGCGAAGCAGACGGCGAAGCTTGCCGAAGCGCGCGGTTTTGCGCCAAAGATCGTGTGTCTGGAGAAGTTTGAGACAGTCGATCTGGCGAAGGAGGAACGTGTGTTAGTCATCACCAGCACCTACGGCGACGGCGATCCGCCCGATAATGCGCAGGGGTTTTGGAACTGGCTGAATAGCGATGCCGCTCCCCGACTGGAACAGACAAAGTTTTCCGTGATCGCGCTCGGCGACACAAATTATCCGGCGTTCTGTGAGTTCGGGAAAAAGTGCGATGAGCGTCTGGAATCGCTCGGTGCTAAACGCGTTCATGCGCGGGCGGATTGCGATGTGGATTACGAGGCAAAGATGAACGCATGGACGGAAGGTGTTTTTTCCGCTCTCGCCAAGGGATCGAATGGAAACAGCGTGGCAGCGGTCGCGGACAAACTCGAAGATCCCAAACCGGAAGTAGCCGAAGGCTTTTCCCGGAAGAACCCCTTCCCCGCGCGCTTGCTCGCGAACCGCACGCTCACCGCCGAAGGTTCAGGCAAGGAAGTGAGGCACTTCGAGATTTCGCTCGCGGCGTCGGGACTCGAATACGAAGTCGGCGATGCGCTCGGCATCTTTCCCACAAATTGCACCGAACATGTCACCGACCTTCTCGCGGCTCTCGGCTGCGATGGCGAGGAAGCGGTGGAAACATCCGACGGCAAGGAGGCCTCACTCCGTCTCGCGCTTGCGCAACATTACGACATTTCGCGACCTTCCACCGATCTGCTGAAAGCCGCT
>JANLQB010000986.1:0-8226 GCA_031367565.1 Verrucomicrobiota bacterium | reverse complement strand
AAATCATTTACTGATCGGGCTTCGCTGTGGCGGTCTGGCGGCGGGGAGATTGGTAATGCCTTTGTTGGGATGACTCAATTTGTCGAACTCGAAATCAGCCTGCAACGGATCGATTCCTCGGTCCATGTAGCGATTCGTTTTGATCGCTCGGATAGTGAGTCGGACATCGCGCCGGTGCTCGGGCTGGCGGCTTTCGATCTGGAGGCGCTGCGGGCGATGAGCGGGGATCGGAAGGAATATGGGCGGTTGCTTTCGCAGTCGCTCTTTGCGGACCCGAAAATCAAGTCGGCTTTTGAAAAAGGGTGCGTGATGGCGGAGTCGCTGGATATGCCGATCCGGCTGCGAATCGTGGTGGATAAGAGCGCGGCGGATTTGCATAGCTTGGTGTGGGAGGCGTTGTGCGATGTGGATTCCGGCGAGTGGCTGGCGATGCGCGAGCGGTTGCTGATTTCACGTTTCATCAGCCGGGATGACTGGCGGCCGGTGAATCTGCGCGCGAAGGATGAGATGCGAGCGCTGGTGGCGATCGCGAGTCCGGGGAATGTGGGGAATTACCAGCCGGGCGGGCGGGTGCTCGCGCCGGTGGATGTGGCGGGCGAAACGCAGCGCATCACGACGGGGCTCGGGACGCTGCCGACGACGGTGCTGGGCGGCGGAGGCACGGGGACTTTGAACAACATCCTCGGCAAATTGCGCGAGGGTTTCGACATCCTCGTGCTGGTGTGCCATGGGGCGTTCATCGGGAATGATCCCGTGCTTTATCTGGAAGACGACGCGGGGAATGTGGCGGTGCTGCAAGGGGCGGAACTGGCCACGCGGCTGAGCGAGCTGAAGCAGCGGCCGCGGCTCGTGGTGCTGGCTTCTTGCGAAAGCGCGGGCACGGGTGCGAGCGGGGATGAAGGGGTGCTGGCGGCGCTCGGGCCGCGTCTCGCGGAGGCGGGCATCCCGGCGGTGGTGGCGATGCAGGGGAGCGTGACGATGCAGACGGTGGGCGCGTTTTTGCCGGTGTTTTTCCACGAGCTGCAAGAGGACGGGCAGCTCGATCGCGCGATGGCGGTGGCGCGCGGGGCGGTGCGGACGCGGCCAGATTGGTGGATGCCGGTGCTTTTCATGTCGCTGAAACGCGGGCGCATCTGGTGGTACACGCCGGGATTCACGGGCGAGCAGCCGGGGTTCGATCGGTGGCCGTCGCTGGTGAGTAATATCCGCAAGGGGCGCTGCACGCCGATCCTTGGCTCGGGTTTGCTGGAATCGCTCGTGGGCTCCTTCCGCGAAATCGCGCGCGGTTGGGCGAAGAAATATCGCTACCCGATGGCGGGCGAGGAGTGCGAAGAGCTGCCGCTCGTGGCGCAATACATCGCGGTGGATCAGGGCGAGGAGACGTTTGTGCGGGATGAGTTCAGCGATGCGTTGCGGGCCGGGGTGCTGCGGCAGTATCCGGAGATTTCCGAAGCGATCGCGAATGGTCCCGTGCAGGATCTGATTTCCGCCGCAGGCGCGATCCGGCGGGAGCAGGAAAGCGATGAGCCGCACCAAGTCCTCGCCGGTCTCGACCTGCCCGTTTACCTCACGACGAATCCCGACAACCTGCTCGCCGATGCGCTCGCCGCCGCGAACAAAAACCCCGTCGTCGCGCTCTGCCCGCGCCGGGATGATGCGGGCGACATTACCACGGCGGAAGCGCCTAACTTCGAGCCGAGCAAGGAAGCGCCGCTCGTCTATCATCTCTTCGGCCATCTCAAAGATCCCGAGTCGATCGTGCTGACGCAGGATAACTACTTCGACTACCTGATCGACGTAACGCGTAACAACGACATCATCCCGACGAGCGTGCGCGCGAAGCTAACTAATACGGCTCTTCTCTTCCTCGGCTTCCAGTTACGGGATTGGGACTTTCGCGTTTTCTTTAGCAGCATCAAAGGCCGCGAAGGCCGGGCGCTGCTCGGCAAATACGCGCACGTCGCGGTGCAAATCGATCCCGAGCAAGATCGCACGGTCGATCCCAAACGCGCGCGTCAATACCTGGAGCGCTACTTTTCCAACACGAAGATCAGCATCTACTGGGGCCGCGCGGAGGACTTCCTGAAGGAGTTGCAGCGCGAGATGCGGAAAGCGGGGTGACTTTACGCGGGAGCCTGCTGCGGCTGGGAGCCGGGGAGGGAGAGGACGTTTGAACTCCAGTAGTCGATGATGTCGAGCTGGAGAAAGCGGAAGACGATGAGTAGCGCGTCGTTGAGCGGGATGCCGATTTTTTTGGCGATGGCCTGGAGTGATTCCGCGCCGTTCACGGCGGTGGCGAAGCGCGCTTCGATGTCGTTGAGCTTTAGCTTTTGGATGAGCTCGTAACCTTTGCGCGTGTAAGCCGGGCTGCCGTTCGGGTCGGGGCGCTGGGTTCCCATGAGGCTTTCAAACTTGATGTAGCGCAGGCTCGCGAGCGTCCAGTTGTCGGGATCTTCGGCGGAAGCCGGGAAGCTCTTTGCGTAGTCTGGGAATTGCTGGAGTTCCTCGAACTCAAAGCTCACGCGGCCTGCGGTCCAGAGATTCGAGAAGACGCGCTGGCCGTGATCGCGGGTGATTTGCACCACGTCATCGTGCGGGAATCCGCCGCGCAGCGAGAGGAACAAAAAGATCGGGCAGCCCGTTGCCTGCTGCGTGCTCTGGCCTTCGATGATCGTGCCAAGATTCGTCGCGGAAAGGATGACGGGCGACTCGCGGCAGTAGAGCTGGAAGTTCCGCGAGGTCGCGAAAAGGAAGCGGCCTTTGGAAACGAACAGCTCGATCGGATAGCGATTCACGAAGAAGCGCAGGACGCCGGTGAGCTTGTCGCCGTAAGCCATCTGGAGCGCGGAGCGGAGCGAGAAGAAGCCGGTGTGACCGCTGAAAACCGTGCGCGATGGATCGTGGAAAAGCATCGAGCGCCGCGGATCGACAGGCGTCTTCGCCTGGCCGAGCGCGGTGGTGCAAACCTCCAGCAGCGACTCCTGCGTGAGCGGCTTCGGCAGCACTTTCATCACGTTCGTGTAGCGCTCTTCGAAATTCTCCGCGTGGCCATTCGTCGCCATCACGACCACGGGCACCTTCGCGGTGAGCGGGTCATTGAGCAGGCGCACGCAGATCGCCTCGCCGTCGAGATCGGGCATGGTCTCGTTCAGGATGATGAGATCCGGCTGCGCCATGTTGAAGCGGTCGAACGCATCCATGCCGCGCTGAGCGACGAGCACGTCCACCGCGCCGAAGTTTTGCGCCAGCACCGCTTCGGTGAGTTTCGAGGCCGCAAGACTGTCGTCGATCACCAAGATTTTCTGAGACATACCGGAATATTTTTTGTGCGCTGAGTTCGGACTTTTGGAAATGAAAGGCGCGCCGGGTGCGGCGGGCGGAAATAAGGAGCCGAGAGTAAAATCGCGCGTCGTCGTGTCAATCAATCAGAAACGCGGGATGATCGGAAAACTGGAAACCGCCTGACGGAGTGACGCAGTTGCGCTAGTCTCCTTCACCCCAAATGTTTCCCCGACTTTTCCTCGCTCTTCTCTGTGCCGTGGCTCCGCTGCGCGCGCAGGTCATCATCTCCGAGTTTCTCGCGAGTAATTCCAACTCGATCGTGGATGAGGAGGGGAGAAATGAGGACTGGATCGAGCTCTCGAACCCGAGTGGCGTCGCGGTGAATTTTCTGGGCTGGTATCTCACGGACGATGTGAATCTGCCCCGGAAGTGGGCTTTTCCCAGCAAGACGCTGAACAGCGGCGCGTATCTCGTGGTCTTTGCCTCGGGCAAAAACCGCACGAATCCCGCAGCGAATCTGCACACGAATTTCAAGCTGAGCGCGAGCCCCGGCTATCTCGCGCTGACGCACGATGTCCCAGGCGGGGGATTGCAGGTGGTGCAGGAATTCAATCCGTATCCCCAGCAGGCGACGGATGTGGCGTATGGCTCGACGACCACCACGACGGTGACGCCGCTGGTCGCGAGCGGGGCGGCGGCGAAGACGCTGATTCCTTCCGTGGGAAATGGTGGGAACGCGCTCGGCGTGACGTGGCGGGGCGCTTCGGCGAGTGAACCTTTCGATGACTCGACGTGGATCGCCGGGACGACGCCGGTGGGTTTTCCAAATGCGGGTGTCGCTCCGGCGAATCTGAAGCTGCGGCTGAATGCCAGCACGGCGGCGGCGATCGTGTCGGATACCTCGGGCACGGCGACCGTGCATAACGGCACGAACAACACGGCGACGTGGATCGCGGAGACGACGGATGCGAACGGGCGGACGCGGCACGGCGCGATGTTGTTTGGAGCGACGGATTCGAACGGCGCGGCGACGGGCGATCAGGTCGTGGTGCCCACGCTCTCGCATGGGGATTTTTTGAGTTCGACCGGGACGATTGCGTTTTGGATGAAGACGGCGGGGAATGTGGCGGACGGTGGGAACATTCAGGGTTCGATCCTCTTCGACCGGCGGGCGAGCACGGGCCTGCTCATCTATCTGGCGGATGATGGCACGGTGAAAATCCAAGCCGGGAACGCGGGGACGGTGGTGAATTCCGTGAGCAGCACGACGGCGGTGAAAGATGATCGGTGGCACCATGTGGCGCTGGTGTTCAATGGGACGGCGGGAGCGAGCTGTGATTGCTACGTGGATGGCGTCGCCGCCGGATCGCAAGTGAACGGCAGTTCGTGGTCGCTGCTTGCTTCGCAGCAGATCGAGATCGGCCGGTCGCACGATACTTTCTGGAGGCGGTTCAACGGGCGGTTCGATGACTACCGCTACTACAATGCTGCGCTCACGCCCGCGCAGATCGGGCAAATTTTCAGCGACGAAGACGACGCGGTTGCGCCGGGGACGAACGTCCTCGCGACGATGCAAAACGTGAATCCGTCCGCGTTCATCCGCGTTCCTTTTAATGTCGCGAACCCGTCCGCGTTCGCCGTGCTGAACCTCACGATGCGCTGGAACGACGGCTACGTGGCGTGGCTGAACGGAACGCAGGTCGCGACCTTCGCGACGCCGCCGGCGCTGGATTTCGATTCCGCGGCCACGCAGTCGCATTCGGCGGGAGCGGCGCTGACGACTACGATTGCGAGTCCCGGCACCGCTTTGCGCGCGGGGGCGAATGTCCTCGCGATCCAAGCACTGAACAACTCCGCAGCGAACGCGGTGTTTTCCGCACTGCCCGCGCTTGAGGGTTCAAACACCGTGGTTTCGAGTGGCGGTTATCTTCTCACGGCGACGCCCGGCGCGGCCAATGGCGCGGCGAAAACGAATCTCGGGCCGTTCGTGAGCAATGTGACGAAGAACCCCAATCCGCGTCCGACCGGAACCGCGGCCAGCCCGCCGTTGACGATCAATGCAACGGTCATCCCGTCGCTGCGCCCGCTCGGTGCGAGCAATCCGGTGCAGCTCAAATATCTCGTCATGTTTGGGGCCTCGGAGACGAGCGTGAACATGACGCTCACGGCCACGCCGAATGTCTATACGGCGAGCATTCCCACGAACACGCTCGGCGCGGGGCAAATGCTGCGCTGGCGCGTGGTGGCGACGGATAACACGGGCGTGGCGGGCACCGCGCCGGAGTTTCCCGATCCGATCGACACGGAGAAATACTACGGCACGGTCGCGATGGATTTGACGATCGAGACGAGCCTGCCGGTGCTGTATTGGTTCACCGCGAACTCGACGGCGGCGGACAATGCGACGGGGACGCGGAACTCGTTTTTTTTCAAAGCGCGCGGCGATTTGGGTGTCGGTCGGTTTTACGACAACGTGGAGATCAACCTCCACGGGCAGAGCAGCGCGGGCTTTGCAAAAAAGAGCTACGATCTCGATTTCAACGAGGACAACCGATTCGAGTGGGACGTGACGGGCAAGCGCGTGAAGGATGTGAATTTGCTGACGAACTGGGGCGACAAATCGAAGACGCACAACATGATGACGCACGAGGCGATGGCGACGATCGGCGGCGTGCATCATTGGGATTATCAGGTGCGAATCCAGCAGGTGACGCCGGCAAATGCCGCCACGCCGGCGAGCCATTTCTGGTCGATCGCGGATCTGATGGAAGATGGCGACGATGACTTCATGGAACGCAACGGACGCGATCCGAACGGCGCGCTTTACAAGGTGTATGACAACCTCGCGAGCAGCGCGAGCGGCGAGAAGAAGACGCGGACTTTTGAAGGGAAAACCGATCTCGACGCGCTGATCGCGGGGCTCGATCCGGCAGTGGCGATCAACACCCGGCGGAAGTATGCCTACGACAATCTCGATCTGCCGCAGTGTGTGAGCTACTTCGTGGGCCTCGCGCTGGTGAGCAGTCAGGATAATGGACACAAAAACTTTTACGTGTATCGCGACTCCGTCGGCTCGCGCGAATGGAGCATCCTGCCGTGGGATGTGGATCTCACGTGGGGCCGCAACTGGCTCGATGCGAGCGGCTATTTCACCGACACGATGTTCACGAACAACGACCTCGATCTCTATAACTCCGCGCAGCAGGGCAAAGGCGAGAACCGGCTCTACAGTTTGATCGTCGGCAACAGCGACATCGCGCGCGTGCCGGCGGCGGACTTTCGGAACATGGTGTTGCGTCGTTTGCGCACGGTGATGGATGGCTATTTCAGCGCGACGAATGTCCTGGAAACACGGTTCGGACAGCTCGCGGATTTGATGGACCCGCCGGTGATCGGGACGAGCGACGCAGATCGCGACCGGACGAAATGGGGAACGTGGGGCGTGGATGGAGGCTTCACGGCGGGCGGGCAGACGATGAGGTATCACATCGACCAAATTCGGAATGTCTATCTACCGGGCCGTCGCACTTTTCTAAACACCGCGACGATCGCGGGCGCCGCCGTTCCCGCGACGCAGCCAGCGAATGCGGCGAATTTGATCACGCTGGAATACGTCGATTTCAATCCGGCGACCGGCAATCAAGGGCACGAGTTTTTTGTGGTGCGAAACTCGAACACTTACTCTGTGGATATCTCCGGCTGGCAGATCACGGGCGCGGTCGATTGGACTTTCAAACCCGGAACCGTGCTGCCTCCCGGCGGCGGGACGACGGAAAATCTCGGCGATCTTTACGTGGTGAAAGATCCGTTTCTTTTCCGCCAACGCGCGACCGTGCCGGACGATGGCCTCGCCGGTACAAATCAAAATCGCTTCGTGCAAGGGCCATACTCCGGCCAGCTCAGCGCACGCGGCGAGACGATCGAACTGCGCAACGCGAGCGGCGGTTTGCTGCGGACGAAAACCTGGACACCCGCGCCGACCGCGATGCAAAACCAGCTTCGCATCACCGAGCTAAACTACGCGCCCGCGCCGCCGACCGCCGCCGAACTCGTCGCGTTGCCCGGCGTGGTCGAGAGCGATTTTGAATTCATCGAGCTCGCGAATATCGGCGCGACTTCGCTCACGCTGACCGGCGCGCATTTCGATCAAGGCGTGATGTTCACCTTCCCGAATTTCGCGCTCGCTGCGGGGGCGCGCTGCCTCGTCGTGGCAAATCAAACCGCGTTTCAGCTCCGCTACGGCCACGCTTTCGACGCGCAGATTGCGGGCGTGTATTTTGGCAACCTGGATAACGGCGGCGAGACGATCCAACTGCTCGATAATGTCGGCGAGAACGTGCTCGATTTTACCTATAACAATGCGTGGTTCCCGCCGAGTGATGAGGGCGGGCGGACGATCGTGACGCGCAATCTAAATCCTGATTGGGCGAGCTACGACCTGCCGACGAGTTGGGCGCTGAGCGGAAATGGGAATGGCAGTCCCGGCGCGGCGGATGCGGATTTTGCGAACGTGTTTGAAGGCTGGCGCTGGGACTATTTCACGACACTTGAATTTCCTTCGCCTGCCTATCCAAACGCCGCCGGTGCGATCACGTCCGATCCCGACAGCGATCTGCTCAACAATTTCGCCGAATATGCATTTGGCCGGAATCCCCGCGTGGCCGACCACCGCGCGCTGACCACTTGCAGCATCGTGAATGTGAGCGGGACGAACTACGCGGCGATCACTTTCACGAGACGGCACAAGGCGCTGGATGTCACTTACACGATGGAAGCCACCGGCGATTTCGCGACTTGGACGGCGGTCAATTTGCCCGTCGGCGCGCCGGTCGATCTCGGGAATGGGATCGAGCAAGTGACCTATCGCGACAGCGTGGCGAGTGATGTCGCGCCGCGTTATCTCCGGGTTCGCGCGGTGAAGTAGTCGCGGCCTTTTAGAAAAAC
>JANLQB010000356.1:0-5755 GCA_031367565.1 Verrucomicrobiota bacterium | reverse complement strand
GGAGCAAGTCCGTCTTTCCGTCGCGGAAAATCTTGATCGCCTGCTCGACCGGGATGGTGCGCTGGCAGATGAGTTTGCCGAGGCGGACGGGCTTCACGCCGTCTTTCACGCAGAGGAAGGCGGAGTCGGTTTCGTAAAATTTCCCGTTCTCCGATTCTCCGATTTCCTTCGCCAGCGTGAGGTCGAGTGGTTTGCCGTCCGCGCCGTCTTTGTCGGGGAAGTCGAACTTTTGTTTCCACTCCTCGGTGTCGAGCATCACGACGGCGTTGAAGCCGCGACCGAGTTTGCTGCGGAAACCTTCCAGCGGGCCGACGCGTTTTTCGCTGAGGAGTTTGATCACTTCTTCGCGCTCGAGTTCGCGGCCCGCCATGCTTTTCCAGATGAGCAGTTTGCACTCGGGATTCACGCATTCGTAAGCCTTGAAGCTCTCCTTGAAACGCGGGCCGTGACATTTCGGACACGCGACTTCGAGATCGTGGAATTTCCCTTCGACCACGGTGCCCATGCCGCCGCGCACTTTGGTCACGATGTCCGTGGTCAGCCCGCGGATTTGCTCCATGAAAGCCGGGCGCGAGAGTTCGCCGCGCTCCATCTGGCGGAGTTTGGATTCCCATTCGCCGGTCAACTCGGGTTTGGTGAGCGACTCGGCTTTCAGACTGCGGAGGAGCGTGATGAGCGAGAGTCCCTTGGCCGTGACGATGAGATCGCGCCCCTGGCGAATCAGATAACCTTCGTAAATCAGCCCTTCGATCACCTGCGCGCGCGTGGCTGGCGTGCCGAGGCCACGCTCGCTCATGGCCTCGCGGAGTTCTTCATCGTCGATGAGTTTGCCCGCACCTTCCATCGCGGAAAGCAGCGTCGCTTCCGTGTAGCGCGGCGCGGGTTTGGTGACATTTTCCTTCACCTCGATCGCTTCGGTTTTCGCGCCCTCGCCAGCTTTCACCGCCACGATGGCCTTGTCGTTTTCGCCTTCCCCTTCGGCCTGCCGCCCGTAAACCGCGAGCCAGCCGGGATCGACGATGATTTTGCCGTCCGTCTTAAATTTCTCACTCTCGACTGTCGTGATCCGCGTCGTCACCTCGAACTGCGCCGCCGGATAAAACACCGCGATAAAGCGCCGTGCGACGAGGTCGTAAATCTTCGCCTCTGTCTCGCTCAACGCATTCGGGACCGTGCCCGTCGGCACGATTGCAAAGTGATCGCTGACCTTCGCGTTGTTAAAGATGCGCTTGTTCGGATGCACCATGTGGTCGCGCAACGCTTTCTCGGCGTGGACGGCGAGCGAGCGATCCGTAAAGCTGCCCATCACGTGTTTCGCGGTGGCAACGTGATCCTCGGGCAGATAGCGCGAATCGGTTCGCGGATAGGTGAGCGCCTTGTGCTTTTCGTAAAGAGCCTGCGCGATTTGCAGCGTCATCTTCGCGGGAAAACCGTGGCGCTGGTTGGCTTCGCGCTGGAGCGTCGTGAGGTCGTAAAGCTGCGGCGCGATCTGGCTCGTCGGCTTTTTCTCCTCGGAAATCGTGCCCGGTTTACCCTCGCACTTGGCTTTGACCGCGTCGGCCTTGGCCTGATCCCAGATGCGCTCGGCCCGGTCTTCCTCGGCGACTTTTTTGAAGGCACCGTCGAACCAGCGTCCGCGATAGCTACCGGCCTCGACGCCGAAATCCGCGAAGACTTCCCAATACGGACGCGGCACGAAGGCGCGGATTTTTTCCTCCCGATCGGCGAGGATCGCGAGGGTCGGCGTCTGCACGCGGCCCGCGGTGGTTTTGTTAAAGCCGCCGCCTTGTGAGTTGAAGGCGGTAAGGGCGCGGGTGGAATTGATGCCGACAAGCCAGTCGGACTCCGAGCGCGAGAGCGCGGCGTCGGAGAGCGGCTGCATGTCGCTGTCGGAGCGCAGGTTTTGGAAAGCCGTGCGGATGGCGTCCGTGGTCATGGACTGAAGCCAAAGGCGCTGGAGCGGCTTTTTTACGCCGACGGCGCGGATGATATTGCGGAAAATCAGCTCACCCTCGCGCCCGGCGTCGCATGCATTGATGAGTGCATCCACGTCCTTCCGCTTGAGCAAACGCTTGAGCACATTGAGTCGGCCCACGTTTTTGTCGATCGGTGCGAGCGCGAACTCCGGCGGGAGCGATGGCAGGTTCTCGATCTTCCACTTTCCGCGCGCGGGTTCAAAGCCATCCGGCGGTGCGAGCTCCAGCAGATGGCCCACGGCGGACGAAATGACCCACTGGTCGTTCTCATACCAGTCGCCGTCTTTTTTTACGCCCAGCGCCTTCGCGAGGTCAGTGGCGACGCTGGGTTTTTCGGCGATGACGAGAGTTTTTGGCATGAGACAAGTCCTGCTAGAGCTTAACGAAATGTTGACCTGGGAGTGCTTTGACGCGCCGTTTCATTTCGAGGGCGAGCAAGGTAGAAGACACTATTTGGGTTGGCAAACTGGTTTTTGTCACGAGGTCGTCGAGACTGGTCTGGCCCTCTTCCAGACTATTTAGCACGGTCTGTTCTTCGAGGGTAAAAGTCGCGGAAGTGGCTGATTCGGAACGCGATTTGGGCTCCGGCGGGAGGAGCACATTGATGTCATCCAGAATATCCCCGGCGCTCGTCACGAGCTTCGCGCCTTGCTGGATGAGGCGGTTTGAACCGGCGGAAGTCGGGCGGTCGATGGGGCCGGGGACGGCGTAAACCTGCCGTCCTTGGTCGATGGCTTGACCGGCGGTAATGAGCGCGCCGCTGTTCATCCCCGCCTCGACGACGAGCAAGCCCTGGCACCATCCGGCCACGATGCGGTTTCGATACGGAAAGTTTTCCCGCGCAGGGGGAAACGTCATCGGGTATTCCGAAACGACCGCGCCGGACTCGGCGATTTTTTCAGCCAGGCCTAGATTTTCCTGCGGATAAAGATCCATCAAACCGGACCCGATGACCGCGACCGTCCGGCCTTGGGCGGCGAGCGCGCCTTGGTGGGCTGAGGTGTCGATGCCACGGGCGAGTCCGCTCACGACCGTGAGGCCAGCGTAAGCGATTTGATACGAGAGCTTTTTTGCGCAATCGAGCCCGTAGTGGCTGGTCTTGCGCGACCCGACCACGCTGATCGCGCGATGGTCGCGCGGCGTGAGCGTTCCCCAGACGTAGAGGACGATCGGCGGGTTGTGGATTTCGCGGAGTTCGCGGGGATAATCCGGCGATTCCTGGGTGACGACCCGCGCGCCAAATTCTTCAATGCGCTTTAGTTCCGCCGCGAGGTCGATCCGCGATTCCCAGTTGGCGATCCCTTCCGCGACTTCTTTTCCGATCCCGTCCACCGTCTTCAATTCCGAGGCGCGCGCGAGCAGGATGCGCTCAGGCGTTTCAAAAACCTCCAGCAATTTTCGCAAGCGGACTGGCCCGAGATTCGGGACCATGTTGAGGGCGATGCACGCCTCGATCCCGGTCATGGATTATGGCCCGACTACTGGCGGGTCGGCGGGTGCGTGAGCACGAATTTCCGCTCCGCCTCCTGGGCGGCGTCGAGGTCGTTGGTGAGCTGCGTTTCCTTCAGCTCGAAGTCATGTTTTCCGGTGGTGACCTTTACGATCCCGTTTTCTTTTCGGGTCAAAACTCGCACTTCCTCGCCCGGCACCACGGCGGCGATGCCGGTCTCGTGCTCGATGCTGGTCCGCTCCAGCACGTAAAAAATGCCGGGTTTCGCGAGATGTTTTTCGCCCGGAGCGCCGCCGGAGATGACGATCTTCGATTTGAAAGGCAGGGCGGTTTTTACCGGCGCAGAGGGAGCGGCCGGTGTTAGACGTGCGGGGGCTTTTCGCACTTCCTCGATCGTTTCAGAGGGCGTTTCGGACTCGCTCGTCCTTCCGCCGTTCTGCTCCATGTAGTAGTTGTAGATCAAGTATCCCGCTGCCGCGATGATGATCAGATAGATGATCGGCCTCATATTTTCTTCTGCTGTTGTTGCATTTTCCCGTTCACGAGGCGGAAGCTATTTGCCGTTCCAAAGGTGTAAAGGCCAAACTCCCTCGCTGCCCTTCGTTGCATGAAACCATTTCAGATCGCCATTTTTCTCCTGCTCGCGGCCAGGTACGCATGCGCGATCGAGCCGTCCGGGCTGCGCGCGGCGGCGGAGTATTCGGCGGCGAATCGCGGCACGGTGTTCGTCGTGCAGGAACGGGGGAAAAGGGCGTTCGCGGAGGCTGCAAACGGGGGTTCGCTTTCGGCGGCGGGGAAGATTTATTCGGGGACGAAAATGTTCTGGATTCTCGCCGGACTGGCGGCGGAAGAGGACGGTCTGCTCGGGCTCGATGAGCGGGTGGCGGATACGATCAAGGAATGGGCGGACGGCTCCGCGCGGTCGCACGTTTCGATCCGGCAATTGCTGAATTTTACGAGCGGGATCGAGCCGAATTTCGCGCTCCACGGCGATGGGATCGCGAATCGAAACATGCTCGCGCTCACCACGCGATTTGGCAGCGCGCCCGGCGGGAGCTTCATTTACGGCCCGGCAGCGCTCCAGGTTTTCCACGAAGTGCTGAAGCGCAAACTCGCGGGGCAGGGGATGACGCCGACTGCGTATCTCGAGCGCCGCGTCTTGCGCCCGCTTGGCCTCGGCTCGCAGCGTTACGTGGCCGATGGCGCGGGGAATCCGCTCCTCGCTTCCGGGTTTAAAATGGACGCCGACCGCTGGCTGCGGATGGGCGAGTGCATCTTGAAGCAAGGCGCGCCCGTGGTCGGCGCTCCGCGATTTCTCAACGCCACGCACGGCACGCGGAGCAATCCCGCCTTTGGCATGGCGCTCTGGAATAACCGGCTCGCGCCTGGTGGCCGCGAAGTGGACCCGGAAGACATGCTGGAGCTCTCGTGGCAGCGCCAGAACTGGAGCGGCGCGTGTCTTTGCCGAAATGCGCCGCCCGATCTGCTGGCGTGCATCGGCAGCGGCGGCCAGCGGCTCTACGTGGTGCCGTCGCTGGAGCTGATCGTGGTGAGGCAGGGAAACTTCGGCCGCTTTCACGACGCCGAATTTCTCCGACGGCTTTTCGGGCGCTGACGCCAGATTTTTACGACTGCGAACGCCTGCGGCTCCGGCGCAAAAGCATCGTCGCGCCAAGCATGACCATCGCGACGGTTTGCGGTTCCGACACCAGGGCAAAGGACGCGACGCGCGCGGTGCCGAGCCCACTCACGTCGGCGCTGGTCGCCGCGTAGGTGGCCAGATCCGTGTGAATCACCGCAAACTTGCTGGTCTGTCCGGCCTGCACGTTCGCCATGCGCATTGATTACGGTGCCCGTGAATCCTCCCGTCCCGGAGCCGAGGGAAATGCCGGGATCTTCGACGGTGGCTTCCGGCAGCGTCTCGAACGCTGCCAGGGAAGTGGCGGCGGTGGAGATACAGAAAAGGCCGATGAAAGCGGCGGAGCGCGTAGTGTGCGGGAGGAATTTGAAGATCGGGCAGATATGCTTTTTAGCGTTCATCGGATGTTTTGTGAAAAACTGAGCAAGCATTCGTTATTTCTTTTATGGTTTTTGTCTAAAGGCGTTAAACGGATCGAAGAATTTTCGCTGACGCCTTTGCGCTTTATTTCAGGCCCGCATTACGCTTCTCATGGCAAATCGCATGAGTGAAATCACCGCACCAAAAGGCCGCATCCTCATCGGAGAAGACGTGCGTGAAATCGCCGACGACATGTTCCGCGCGCTCACCGCAGCGGGCTACGCCTGCGAGGTGACGAGGGACGGCGAAGATTGCCTCCGCCGCGCTCGC
>JANLQB010000991.1:0-3727 GCA_031367565.1 Verrucomicrobiota bacterium | reverse complement strand
GCCTAAAACGAAACCAGGCGACAACTGCTTTGACAAACACCGGACGCTAGCGGCCGGAGTTTTCCGCAAAATAGTGCTTCGCCCACTTTGGGATAAACGGGGAAGCATCGATACCGGCACAAACGCGGGCAAAGAGATCGTCAGATAGGCGTTCTTTCGGTGTATAGACCCATCCTTCGACGCACTTTACCAAGCCTGCCGAGCGCAGGCGATTTGCCCTTGAGTAGAAAATGTAGCTCGGCTTTTTTATGAAATCGTGGCAACCAACCTCGAGTTCGCAGGTTGTGTCGTGTTTCACGCCTTCTTTTACAGAACTCGCAGATAGGATCAGGTGCTGGCCCTCACTGCAAACTGCCGTCATAATAATGAAAAGGTGCTTTTTATCTGGGGCTTCAAAGGTTCCCGATGGAATTAGGAGCGTATTTTGGGGCTCAGGAACGTAAGTCACTGCGCGTAGCTAAGCCCCCGGCTGAGCGCATGAACTGTATCAATTTGTTCCGCGATTTCCTGAACACAATCGTCTTCCAGCCGAATCCGAATCTGAATCTCGATCGCTCAATGCCCGCGCTTTTCCCGCCCGGTGATCCCGAAGCGGGCGATCCGAACGCAGGCAAGAACACGTTTATCAACGACAACTATCAGCCGAATCTGCGGTGCAATACCTGCCATTCGCTGCCGGAGGGCACGAATCGAAATATCATCTCCGCGGCGATGCAGCAGGAGACTCAGGATTTCAAAGTGCCGCAGCTTCGGAATTCGTATCAGAAGCGGCATTTTGCACGCAGCGCGACTGCCGTATCGCTGAGCGGATTTGGGATTCATCACGATGGGGTGGATCCGGATTTTGCGACGTTCCTTTCGCGTCCGGTGTTCGGATCGTTTGCGACCGATACGCAGCGGAAACGCAACTTGAGCGCATTCCTGCAATGCTTCGACACGGGCATCGCGCCGGCGGTCGGCCAGACGCGGACAGTGACGGCGGCGACGCTCGCGGCGGGGAGCGCAGATTGGTCGGTGCTGGAGGCGCAGGTGATCGCGGGATTTAGCGATCTCGTGATCCGGCTGGTGGAAAACGGCGAGCGGCGAGGCTTCGTGTATCGCGCGGCGACGAATAATTATCCCGGCGATAAAGCCGCGCTCGGCCCGCTCACGCGCGCGGTGCTGGAGGCGAAAGTGGCTGCGGGCGCGACGCTCACGTTCATGGGTGTTTTCCGGAATACCGGCCAGCGCATCGCGATCGATCGCGATGGGGACGCGGTGCTCGATGGCGATGAACCGATGCCGCGTCTCGACATTTCACTTTCCAGCACCCTGCCGCAACTCGCGTGGCCGCTCGCAGAAGCCGCGCTTGTGCTGGAATACAGCGACACGCTCACGTCACCAAACTGGCAGCCCGTGACGCAGCCGCGCGCGTCGTCTGGCGCGTCGGTCAACGTGCTCGATCCGACGATCGGCCCCCAGCGCTACTACCGACTCCGTAAACCGTAGCCCGACTACGCCGGGGCCGACCAGGCGACGGTCAGCTTCCGACCCTCTTGCATCGCGCCGATGCGGAGCGCCCCTTCGGGCGTCGCGCCGGTGAAGCACTCGATATTTGTCGGTCCACCCGCGGCTGGGCGGATGCCGGAGACGGTGAAGGTTCCGAGTGCGAGCGGGGCGGGTTCGCTACCGGTCTGGCCTTGCTGAAAGCGGACGGCGACCTCCGTGTCGCCCGCGTTTTTCGTGCGAAAAGGAAACCGGTGATCGGCGGGAAGCTGTTTGCCGCCGCCGAGAATCACGCCGCCATCGCCGTCATCGAGCGTGAGCAGAACCGGGCGGCGCAGGGCACCGGCGCGGTGCGTTTCGAGCGCGACCTCGCCGTTCGCGAGCAGGCCATTCCAGAAGTCGATGGTGACGGCGGCGGCTTGTTTGAAATCAGCGGGCGTGCCATCGGCGGCAGCAGCGTCGCGCAGGAGCGCGATGGCTTCCGTGGTGCGATCGAGTTGGCGGAGCGCCTGAGCGTAATTCCAGTCGAGGCGCTTGGAATATTTCCCGAGACGCACGGCGGGCTCGATGAATTCGCCAAGCTTTTCGGCGTCCTTGTTGTCCGCGAGGATTGAGGAGAAATGCAGGAGCACTTCCTCGGCGTCGGGTTTGATCGCGTAGGCGCGCTCCGACCACTTTTGGGAAGTCGCGAGATCACCCCGATCGCGCGCAATGCTGCTCGCGACGAGGAAGGCCATCCATGCACTCTTTTCCTCCGCAAACGCGGCGATCTGGTTTTCCACTTCCGCAGACGGATTCGCCGGGTCGATCCCGAACCGGATGCCGATCGCCTGTTGAAAATTCGGATCAAGCGTGAGCACGCGATCCAGCGCCTGCGTCTCGCCTGCTTTGTCTCCCGCTGCGTTGGAAGCCTGCGCGAGGTGGAAAAAGCCCCACGGATTTTGCGGTTCGAGTTCCGTCACGCGGCGGAGCGTTTCGATCGCACGATCGTTCTGACCGGTCATGCGATACGCCGCGCCGAGCGCGACCATCGTGCGCGCGTGCTCCGGGCGGATTTCGAGCGCCTTTTCCAAAGCCTGCACGCCGATCTCCGGCGTGAGCCCTTCGCGGAGCTGATGCTCGGCGAACGCGACGAGTTGATCCGGCTCCTTCGAGAGCGGCTCGATCTGCTGCGCGACCATCTGGCGATACTGCTCCACTGGCACATACACGACCGACTTCGGATCTTTCGGATCACGGAAAAGCTTCACGGCCACGCGGAATTGCACGAGCCCATCGAGCGCCATTTGGTCGTTCGGATTCGTTTTCAGCGCGTTCTTAAATGCCGCGATCGCCTCCTCGCGACGCCCCGCTTCACCGAGCATGCCGCCGACGTGCGACCAGAGGAATCCTAGTGCCGGAGCCTTCTCCGCAGCGGCTTGGTACATCTCCAGCGCCTGCGCATCGCGACCGTTCTGGCGTTCCAGAAACGCCGAGTGGAAAAGGCGAAACGGCGTGCCCGGATGCGCCTTTTCGATGTGGTCGAGCAACTCCGCCGCCTGCACGTATTCGCTGTCCTGCATCGCCTCGTTCAAATCCTGAATGTGCTCGGCGGCATTCAAAAAGCCGGTCCACGGACCTGCGGAAGCGGGATCAGTTTCCTCCAAAGTCTCGATCGCACGCAGCAGACTCGGCGCGTCGAAAGGCTGCTTCGTGGCACCTTCCTCCGGCACATCGGAAGGCCATGGGATGCGATGCGGAAGAGCGAAAAAATCGAGCTCCCACGCGGGGCATTCGATCCAGGAAATGGGTGCGTTCATGTGAAAAGGCGCGAAGCATCGGGGCGCACCCGCGCGATGTCAACGCCGTGGGGCGAGTTCAAAAGGCTCTCGTTTCCAACGGACGAGCGGTTGCCCATCTGGCCCTCGATGCCATCATCGCGAGGGACATCTCCGCGGTTCAACGCGGAGAGCTTTACGAGCGGCGCTACGAAACCCGCGATACCAGCCCCGTGAAGTGATCGCGGAGCCGTGCGAGCAGGCGCTCCAATCTCGCCGGTGAGATTTTGCCGATGCAGCAAATCACATTGCTGGGCATGAGTCCGGTGACGCAACCGAATCGGAGAGTCGCGACTCCGATTTTCATCACCGTGTCGCCGCTGCGTCCTGCTGGAAAATGCGCGCGGATCTTTCCAAATCGCCAGCCATCATGCGCGAGCCGACGGCCTTTTTTACTCCGAAGCCGCCGGCGAGCGCGGGAGCGG
>JANLQB010000984.1:0-2752 GCA_031367565.1 Verrucomicrobiota bacterium | reverse complement strand
GTGCATTTCACGTCGTAGCAGCAGTATTCCGCGATCGGCATCATGTTGCCCTCTCGCCACCAGCGGATCGCATCGAGCCCGTCTGCCGTTTTTCCCACGCCGAGCGTGGCCGTGGCGAGCGCATCGAGGCCGAGTCGGTGGCCGAGTGTTTTTTCGATCTCCACGAGCATGTCGAGCGTGCGGCAGAGATGAGGCAGGTCGCTGATCGTGTAGCCCATCAGCACTTCGTAATCGAAGCTGATCACGTTAAACCCGACGACGAGATCGGCGCGCAGCAGTTGGTCGATGAGTTCCTGCACGCGGCTCTCGGGGTAAATGCGGTATTCGCCGAGCCGCGTGCTGTAAGTCACGCCGACGGACATCCCCATCGCCGCCTTCTTATCCCAGCCGCCGGCGTCGTTGGCAGTGCGCTGAGTTTCGAGGTCGAAATAAACGATGTCGGGCGGCATGGGGAAAAGTTGAAAGTTGAAGGTTGAAAGTTGAAAGTTTTTTCTGCGCGGAGCGCGCATGTTGACGGACGGCGGCGGACTTTCAACTATTTGCCCGCCCACTCATAATCGCCCGCATCAAAGGCCATCATGTTCGCGAGTTTCTTTGCCTTAAATTCCTCCACCACCGCGCCGTCGCTTTGGAAAATGGTCACGGCTTTTCCGCCGTCCGGCTCGCGCACCATCGCCACCCATTTCAGTCCCGGCGTTTCCGTGATGCGCTTTAGCGGCAGCCCGTCGGCGGTGCGGAGAAAGCTGCCCCTTGCATCCACCGCGACGCCCACATCGACACTCGTGATCGCGTTCTTCACGAGTTGATTTGGCAGCAGGCGCACGTTGATTTTTTCGACGGCGGTGAAAGGCGTGCCCGCTTCGGTTTTCAAATCCGCCTGCACAGCCGCGAGGTCGTCACTCGCACGGATTGATTTCGAGAAAGTGACCAACCAAAATGAAAGTTCCGCCCCTTCTGGGGTTTTCGACTTGGGTCCGGCGAGCTTTAGCGTCCGGACGCGTTGAACGCCTACAGCCTCTTCAATGAGCGTGATCGAATCATCAGCGACGGTCGCGGCGATTCGCACGGGCTGAGGATCTTCCACCACCAAGGCCAGCCGCCGCATGAACACTCCAGCAAAGGAATACTGACGCACTTCCACGCCGGTGTCTTCCTGGTCGATCACCCAAAGCGTGCCCTCACTTCCGAGGCACGCGTGGACGGGCTTTTTCATGGCCTCTAAATCCAGCCAGCGCCACTCCCCGTTTTCGCGAAGGAGCAGATGCTCATCGACCTGCGCGAGGATCGTCTTGTCGCCATCAAGCGCCGCGACGGATTGGCCGGCGATCTCCTCTGCCGCCTCGCGAATCGGCTTCCACTTTGAATCTGGAGCCATCTTTTCCAGCGGCGTGTTCATGCCATGAACAAAATGTTCGCCGTTTCCGAACGGTTGCATCTCGCTGAGCTTTCCATCGGAGTCCGTGGTGAAAGTCATGCCACGTCCATCTCGCAACGTGGCGATCAAGCGTAGTCCGCCGCCATCCGCGCGCAGATCGGTGACCCGCCGGAGACGCGGCGCTTTTTCGTCGTCGATCCAGTCATTGAAATGAAACGCCTCGCCCGCGAATTCGACCGCGCCGACCGCATATCCACGCGCCGAATAATTTCCAACCGGCGCGACCGCACCCGCGTCCGTCTTCCCATCCCACCAAGTGATCAGTCCGTTCAGCCCGACCACAAATTCCTTCGTCTTCGCCTCGCGATGCAAGGTGCGCACGAGCTTTCCCTCTTTGTGGTAAATGCCGAGGCTCAGCGTGCCGGTGAGCGGCGGCGGGATAAAGGTGATTTGCACGCCGGGGCGCTTGGGCGGCGGGGGAAGCTCGGCGTCTTCCTGCGCGGGGGCGGGTGAGCAGGCGAGGAGGAGAAGACTGAACATCGAACATCGAACGTCGAACATCGAACGTCGAAGTCGCAGCAGACGCGCGCGGGGCGGACTCTGCGTTCGAGGTTCGATGTTCGATGTTCGACGTTCGATGCTCATTCCTTCCCCTCACGCATAATAGCGCCAGTCGAGCTTGGGAAAGATATTGTCGCGCCACTCGCAGTTTTCCAAAAACGCCGGGTCCACATCTTCCGCGCGCACCTGATCGTAGAGCCGCGTGAAACGCAGGATGTGATCGCGCGTGCGCTTCGCGGCGTAGTTCGTCGCCGTGCCGGTTTTCATCAGGAACGCCCAGTCGCTCGACTGCGCCAGCAGAAGCTCGCGGGCCATTTGCCGCAGCGCGCGGTCGAGCATCTCCGCCTTCGTATCGCGATGCGCACGGGCCATCTCCGTCATGCGGCGCGCGGCGGTGTGCAAATGCGGGTAAATCCAGCCATTCGTTTGATCGAGCCATACTTCCCAATAGCCTTTGTGACCCCAGCTCGACGCGCTCGGTTCGATCAATTGATGCGTCTCATTTTCCGCCAAATATCGCGTCGGCGTCGTGAGCGAAAACGCCGTCTGATCGAACACCGCTTTGCGAATAAACAGATTCAGAAATTCCGGTCCCTCGAACCACCAATGCCCGAACAGCTCGGCATCGAACGGGCTCACGACGATCGGCGCGACGTTCATATGCTCGCGCAAATCCGCCACCTGATCGCGACGGCTTTCCATGAAATGCCCCGCGTGCGAATCCGCCGCGCCCATGGCCCACCCGCGATTGTAGAGCCCCTTCTCGTGCGTGCGTCCGGTGATGCGATGATATTTTAGTCCGGTGAATTTCCGCGA
>JANLQB010000956.1:0-8136 GCA_031367565.1 Verrucomicrobiota bacterium | reverse complement strand
TTCCAATACCAACGTCCATGACCCAACTCACTTCCGAACAAGCCCAGCAGCAACTCGACACGCATCTGCGCGAAATCATCGCGTGGCATTTTTCGCCTGAAACCGGCTGCCCGTTCTGGCTCGATTGGGCGAAGAAAAATTTCGATCCCCGCGCGGAGATTCAGTCCATCGAAGACACGAAAAAATTCCCACACTTTCAGGATGAATGGCTGCGCGACTTGCAGCCGGAAGTGTGGGTGCCGGCGCAGTTCAAAGGGAAACCGTTCAATATTTTCGAGACCGGCGGCACGACCGGGATGCCGAAGCAGCGTATCGGCTGGAATGATTTCCGCGTCGATTACTCGGAGTTCTCAGACAAGGTAAGCGATGAACATTTCCCACGCGGAGAGGCGTGGCTGATGATGGGGCCGACGGGGCCGCGCAGGCTGCGGCTCGCGATTGAGCATCTCGCGAATGTGCGCGGGTCGTCGTGTTACTTCATCGATCTCGATCCGCGCTTTGTGAAGAAACTGATCTTGGCGAAACAATTCGATGTCGCGAGGCAATACATGGATCACGTCGTCGATCAGGCAGCGGTGATTTTGAAGCATCGCAAAGTCAGCGGACTTTTCACCACGCCGAAGCTGCTCGAAGCGCTCGCGGAGAAGGTGGACATTTTCGAGGCGGGCATCCGCGGGGTCTTCTGCGGCGGCACGACGATGCTGCCGCAATACGTGCGCTTCATCGTCGAGGAAGTGCTCGAAGGACGCATCGGTTTTTATCCGACGTATGGCAACACGCTGATGGGTCTCGCCGCGAGCGTGCCGCTTTTGCCGGAAGACAATTTCTCGATCACCTACTACGCGCCGCAGCCGCGCGCGGTGCTGCGGGTGGTCGATCCGGAGGATACGGCAAAGACGGTCGATTACGACACGTGGGGCCGAGTCGAACTCACTACGCTCACGAAGGAGTTTTTCATGCCCCGTTTTCTCGAACGCGACGAGGCGCTGCGCCGCAAACCGCGCGCGCCGTACGCGTGGGATGGCGTCGCGGAAGTGCGGCCTTTCGGTGCGATGGAGAACAAGATCGTCGAAGGCGTTTACTAAACGCGCGTGCCCGAACTCGCCGAGGTCGAATACTTCCGCAAGCAATGGGACGCTGGCGTTGGTCAGCGCATTCGTGAAGTCGCGCTCCATGGCGGAAAGCGAATTTTTCGCGGTGGCGATCCTGCGGAAATTGAAGCGACATTGCGCGGATCGACGTTGCGCTCGTCGGAGACCCACGGGAAGCAGATGGTGTTTCGCTTTTCCAAAAATGCGTGGCTCGGAATCCATCTCGGCATGACTGGCAAGTTGCGGGTCGAGCCCGCGACCTTTGAGCCGACGCGACACGATCACCTCGTCCTTTTCCAGAAGCGTCAGACGTTAGTTTTCACCGATGCGCGTATGTTTGGGCGGGTGCGTTTTCACTGCGGGAAAGACGTGCCGAGTTGGTGGGCGAAGCTGCCCGCTGCGATCACTTCGCCTGAGTTCACGGTCACTCGACTGCGAGAAATTTTTCAGCGCCGCCATGCGCCGTTAAAAGCATTGCTGCTCGCGCAGGACGTTTTTCCGGGCGTTGGGAATTGGATGGCGGATGAAATTCTCTGGCAGGTGCGTTTGGACCCGCGCGTGAAGGCGGCGCAACTGGACGCAAAACAGGTCCGCGAATTGTGGCGGGTGTCGCGCGAGGTTTGCCGCGTGGCCATGAAAACGATCGGGGTCGATTGGAGCGATCCGCCGGATGACTGGCTGTTCGAGCATCGCTGGAAAAGCGGAGGGCTTTGCCCACGCGATGGCCTGGAGTTGCACCGTGCGACGATCGCTGGCCGGACAACGGCTTGGTGTCCGCGCTGCCAGCGTTTGTGAGGACGGATGAAAACTCGAATAGTGGCTCAGTTCGCCGAAAGTCCTGTCACCCTGAGCTTGCGCAGCCGCCGCCCGGAAGAAGCAAATAGCGAAAGGTTTTTCACTCTGCTCAAAATGACAGGATTTTCCAAACTGAGCGACTATCGAAATTTGCTACGCTCCGGGCTTGCGAATGCGAGGCTTTCGCGAGACGTGAACGTTTCCTGATGAAGACCATTCTCCGCGTTTTTGCCTACGTCCGCCGCTACCCTTCGATGGCTGGCGGGACGCTGGTTTGTGCGATCGTTTCCACGCTGATGGTGGCTGTGTTTCCCAAGGTCACGCAGCTCGTGCTGGATGATGTGCGAGCGGGGCGGGGGGATCGCTTGGTTTGGCTGGTGCTGACGGCGGCGGCGGCTTTTTTGGCGCGAGACGTGTTTAACGCCTTTCGAATCGTGCTGAACAACAGCTTCGAGCAGAAGGTGATTTTTGATCTGCGGAGCGATCTATACTCTCACATTCAACAGTTGCCGCTGACCTGGTTCGATAACCGGGCGACGGGGGATATTATGACGAGGTTGCTGGAAGATGTGACTAGCGTGGAACGGGTCTTGATTGATGGGGTCGAACAAGGCGTCGTCTCGGTGCTGCAAATCGTGGTCGTGGCTGCAATGCTCTTTCTTTACGATGCGAAGCTAACCTTTCTGGCGCTAACTCCGGTCCCGTTTTTGATCGCGGGCGCGATGGCTTACACCCTCACTGCGCATCGCCGGTATCGTGTGCAGCGGAAGGCTTCATCGGCGATGAATGCCTTGTTGCACGACAATCTCGCAGGCATTCGGCAAATTAAGACTTATGTGCGGGAACGGGAGGAGCATGCTCGATTTAACGGGGTTAGTCAGCAGTTGCGCGAGGCTACGATGGTGGTGATGCGGGTGTGGGCGATGTATAACCCGGCGATGAGTTTTTTCGGGGCTTGTGGAGCGGTGTTAGTGATTGGATTTGGCGGCAAGGCGGTGCTCGCGGGGGAAATGGGTGTGGGGGACTTTGTGGGGTTTCTTTTGTTGGTGGGTTATCTGTATGAACCCATCGGGCGGCTGCATTCGCTGAATCAGTTGATACAGTCTGGTCGCGCGGCGGGAGAACGGGTGTTTGAGATACTAGATGAGAAGATCGAGCCGGGGCGCGTGGAGTATGATGATCCGGTGGAGATCACGGGTGATGTGCGGTTTCAAAAAGTGAGCTTTGCTTACGACGAGGCGGTGCCGGTGTTGCACCAGATCACGCTGCACGCGACGCCGGGGGAGACGATCGCGCTGGTGGGGCACACGGGCGCGGGGAAATCGACGCTCGTGAATATGCTCACGCGATTTTACGAATACGACTCTGGCGAAATCCTGATCGACGGGAAGCCGCTCCGCGATTTTTCACGGAGCGCGCTGCGGAGTGCGGTGGGGATGGTGACGCAGGAGAGTTTTCTTTTTAACGGGTCGATCCGCGACAATCTGCGGCTCGGGAAAACGGATGCGAGAGATGCGGAGCTTTGGGACGCGCTCGGCTCCGCGAACGCGCGGGACTTCATCGAACGGTTGCCGGAGGGCTTGGATACCGTGGTCGGCGAGCGGGGCGTGAAATTGAGCGTGGGGGAAAAGCAGCGCGTTTCGATTGCACGCGCGCTGCTCAAGGATCCGCCGATTCTGGTGCTGGATGAGGCGACTTCGAGCGTGGATAACCAAACGGAGCGGCTGATTCAGGAAGCGCTGGACCGGCTGATGGCGCAGCGGACGAGTTTTGTGATCGCGCATCGGCTTTCCACGGTGCGGCACGCGGATCAAATCCTAGTGATGGATCGCGGGCGGATCGTGGAGCGGGGGAGGCACGAGGATTTGCTGGCGCTCGGGGGCGTTTATGCGCGGCTTTACGAGAGTGGATTTGAGGGGGCGAGCGGGCATCTGGCCGGGGCGGTTTTGTAGGGCGGCGACGGCGGGTTTGGGCGGTTGTTTGGGGGAGGAAATACTTTTGTGAGAATCCCGATTTTTTTTGGCAAACCCGTTTGACAGGGTGGGAAAAAAATGGTGAAAAGTGGGGAATCCGGGAGGAATGCGGCAATTGCTCCCAATCCACCATGCCATCCACCCTGTCCATAGACGTGCTTTTCTCCGGTCAGAGCGACTACGCTCTGGACGACAAATGCCGTCTAACCGTGCAGCGGGATTGGCGCATGGCGGGAGTTGAGAGCGAGACGCTGCATTTGGTGCCCGATAGCAAAGGGATGTGTCTGCGGGTGATGCGGCCTGATCGGTTTGTGCAATTCGGCGAAGAGGCGCGCGAACAGCCCGGCATGGATGCGAAGAAGCATCGCATTTTCATGCGAAATTTTTTCTCCAACTCCGCCGCGGTCGCCACGGACAAGCAGGGCCGCATCATGATTCCGAAGGAGTATTGCGAGCGGCTGAAGCTGAAGGGCGCGGTGCGCGTGCTGGGCTGCTGCGATCTTTTCGAGGTTTGGAACAAGGAAATGTTTGCGGAACATCACGCTCAGGAAAGGGCGGAATACAACCATTACGCGGATGCACTCGGACTATGATCGCGGCACCGAAAATCCAGGGTTTACGGAGAAGCCGCGCCACCGTGCGGATCAAGTTTCGCCTTAATCCCATGGCTGCATTAAATCGCGCTTACGAATATCACGAATCCGTCCTGCTCGCGGAGACGGTCGAGCGACTCGCGCCTGCGCCTGGGCGCGTCTTTTTGGATGGCACGATCGGCGGCGGCGGGCATGCGGCGGCGCTGCTGGAGGCCGGGGTGAAATTGATCGGGCTGGATCAGGACGCGGAGGCACTGGATTTCGCGAAGCTTCGGCTCGCGGAATATGACGATCGGTTTTTGCCGGTGCGCAGCAGTTTTGCGGAAGCGGGGGAAGTGCTCGAAGCCACGGGTGTCGCTCGTATCGACGGGGCGTTGCTCGATCTTGGGGTTTCCTCGCGGCATCTCGATGCGCCGGAGCGCGGATTCAGTTTCATGCGCGAGGGGCCGCTGGATATGCGGATGGATGCGCGGGGGTTGACGACGGCGGCGGATCTCGTGAACGCGCTGAGCGGCGAGGAACTGGAGCGTATTTTCCGCGAATTCGGCGAAGAGCGCGCGGCCCGGCGGATCGCGGAGCGGATCGTGACGGTGCGGTCGGCGAAACCGATCTTGACGACTTTGGAACTCGCGCAGGTGGTCGAGTCCGTCGTCCCTCGCCATGGGCGCGCGCATCCGGCCACGCGTATCTTTCAGGCGCTGCGGATCGCGGTGAATCGCGAACTCGAAGTCCTCGCCGAAGGGCTGGCGCAAATCTCCGCGCGGCTTGCTCCGGGCGGACGTTTCGCGGTGATCACGTTCCACTCGCTAGAAGATCGCATCGTCAAAGAATTCTTTAAGTCCCGCAGTGTCCCGACGCTCGACCGGCCCGAGTGGCCAGCGGCGCGTCCGAACCCGGACTGCATTTTTCGCAAGATCACCGGCAAGCCCGTCGTTGCCAGCGCCGCCGAGCAACGTGCGAACCCGCGTTCACGCAGCGCGAAGCTGCGCGTCGTAGAGAGGCTCTAATCTCATGTCCGCCAATCGCCGTCGTCACGTCAACGCCCTGCCAGGGATGAAGTTGTTCATGTTCCTTTCCGTCGGAGCGATCCTGCTCATGACCGGCCTTGGTTATGTCTATTGTCAAAACGAACTCCATCGCCTGCTCGGGCAATTCGGGACGCTGGAGAAAAGCCGCAACCAACTGCGAAACATGTCGGACACCGCGCAGGGAAATATTACCAGGCTCTCCGCGCAGCCGGAACTGCAGAAGAAAAAAGACAACGGCTTCTTCAAGCTCAGCGGCATTGATCCGCTGCTCGTCATTCGCGTTCCCGCTGCACCGAAGGGCTCGGAAAGTGACGCGAAAGACGTACGCCCGGTTTCAAACGGAAAGGTGACGCCATGATCGTGATGACGACCACGATCAATCAGCGTGCGCTCGCGACGGGAATCGGTCTCGCGATTTGCTTCACCGCATTTTCGTTCCGGCTCGTCCACCTGCAGGTCACCCAGCACGATCATTACGAATCGATCGCTGCATCCCGGAACATCCACGTCGAGCCTGTTTACGCGCGACGCGGTGCGATCCTCGATGTGAACGGCGAGGTCCTCGCGCAAAACGAGCCCGTCAAAACCGTCGTGGCTGACGCGCAGTTGATTAACGATTTCGACAAGCTGGCCGAGACGCTGGCGAAGCCGCTCGAAATGTCCAAGGCGGCCATCCTTGAGAAGCTTGCGAAACAAGTGAAATCCAAGGTTAGCGGGGAGATGGTGCCGTGCCGCTACATCCTCTTGCGTAAAGATCTCTCCGAAGAAAAGGCGATCGAAATCTCGAAGCTCGTCGCCGACTGCAAGGGCCGCAAAATCGTCCAAAGCCTGGACGCGATTTACTACAAGCAGGACTTCGTCCGCGTGTATCCGAATGGCACCACGCTTTGCCATGTGATCGGCTATACGAACGACGCCGGAGTCGGAATGAATGGCATTGAGTCATCAATGAACGAACGGCTGCAATGCGTGAACGGCGAGCGCAATGTCGAACGCGCAAGGGACGGACGCGAGTTGGTGCTTTACCGGGGCCAGGACCGGGAGCCGAGAGACGGGGGAAACGTGCGCCTGACAATCGATCTGAATCTCCAGCAGATCGTGGAAAGCGAACTCGACCAAGCCGTGCGGCAGCTCCGCCCAAAGTGGGCGAGCGTGGTGATGATGAACCCGAAGACGGGTGAAATCATGGCGATGGCGAATCGCCCGAATTTCGATCCGAATGCAGTTCCGAAATACGAAGAGGACAAGACGAAATCAAAGGCGAATCAAAAGCTCAACCCGACGAGAAACATCGCGGTCAGTGACCAGTTAGAGCCGGGTTCCACCTTTAAAATCGTCCCGGTATCCGCCGCGCTCTCGGAAAAAATCGTGAGCCTCGATACCGAAATCGGGACTGAAAATGGATACTGGCAGTGGTGCAAACTCAAGGACACGCATGCGCATCCGTACCTGTCCGTCCGGAACGTCCTCGTGAAATCGAGCAACATCGGCGCGGCGAAAATTGGCATCCAGCTCGGTGAACAAAAGCTCTACGAATACGCACGAAAGTTCGGCTTCGGAAAGCCCACGAACGTGGGCCTGCCCGCGGAATTCGGCGGCACCGTCAATCCGCCCGAGGTGTGGGATAAGCTGACGATCACGCGGATGCCGATGGGGCAATCGGTGGCGGCGACGCCGCTGCAGATCGCGAATTCCATGTGTACGATCGCGAATGGCGGCACCCTGATGACGCCGCAGATCGTTCGCGATTTTGTGAATGACGGGGCGACGGTGCCATTTGAGCCGCAGGCGAAATGGCGGGCCGTTTCCCAAAAGGCGACCGAGCAAGTCCGCGAAGCGCTGATGGATGTCGTCGGGCCAAAAGGCACGGCCCTGGAAGCTGCGGTTCCTGGATTCAAAGTTGCTGGGAAAACCGGTACCGCGCAGAAGAAGGATGAGAGCGGGCACATTGCCCGCGATAGATACGTGGTTTCGTTCTTGGGCTTCCTTCCCGCGATGGATCCGGCGTTCGTCCTCTTCGTCATTTTCGACGAACCCCAAGTCAATCACGAATCGTACTACGGCGGCAAAGTAGCCGGCCCGGTCTTCTCGCGGATCGCCGGTCGGGCCGCGCGCTACCTGAATCTCCAGCCCACCGAGCCAGTCGTCCTGCCCGGAAGCAAGCTCACGAAAGAGGACTCAAAATCGCGGTCACGGGGAAATTGATGAATCTCGAAACGCTCCTCAATTCAGTCCCGACATTGCAGGTCATTGGCCCGCTCACACGGGAGATCACGTCGATCTGCTACGACTCGCGTCGCGTGCAGCCCGGAGCGCTTTTCGTCTCGCTGAAAGGCGAGAAAGTGGATGGCTCCATCTTCGTCTCGCAGGCGCTGGAAAAAGGTGCGGTCGCCGTCCTTTCGGAGACAGCCGAGACTCACTCCCGCGCGAGCGTCGTAGTGGTGAAAAGCACGCGTCTCGCGCTCGCGGATATCGCAGCGAATTTCTACCAGCATCCCTCGCGAGCGCTGAAAATCGCAGGCGTCACCGGCACGAATGGCAAGACGACGACCGTGTTTCTGCTCAAGCACATCTGCGATCGCGCGCTGATGCGGTGCGGTGTGATCGGCACGGTTCGCTATGAAATCGGCGACCGCATCCTGCCCGCCACGCGCAC
>JANLQB010000947.1:0-3111 GCA_031367565.1 Verrucomicrobiota bacterium | reverse complement strand
AAGCGGCGGTCTTCATCATGATCGCGGAAATCGACGAGCGGGAAATCGTAGCGGGCGGCGAGAGCTTCGAGGCGATCGTAGAACTCGGCGCGTGCTTCGGCGGAAATGCCGAAGCGGTCGAAGCCTTCACCATCCAGCGGCATGCTGAGCAGGAGCGGGCGCGCGCCGAGCGCGTGGAGGGTGCGGAGAAGGAGATCGAGATCGCTCCATTCGCGGGCGTTTTTGACGTGCGCGCGAAACGCGGAGTCGCTGTCGAAAGACGGAAACACGCGTTCCAATTCGGCCACTGCATTGTCCACAGCGGGCACGACCGTCGTCCGTTCGGCGTTAGTAAACAGACGCGGCCATTTCGGTGCGATCGGGTGGTGCCGCCAGATGAAGGGATTTGAGACGCGGTGGAGCAGATATTCGGCGCTGTGAAGATGATCCTGCACGCGCAGCATCGCGCCATCGAGCCAGCCGAGCGGGCGGGCAAATTCGTAGCCGACGCGATCGAGCCAGGAGTCTCCCGCGAGCCTGCGCAGGGCGAAGGCGAGCACGGGGCTTTGGTCGATGGTTTCAGGAAACTCCAGCGCGCGGCGGGCGATGTCGCGTTTCAACTCGCGGTCGAGCGGTGTCGAGAAAACGAGCGCGTTGACCTGCTCGACGGAGAAGTTGCCCGCGTAGTGATGCGGATTGTCGGCCACTGCCCAGAACCAGCTCGGTGAAATGGAGAACGCCAGTTTGCGGTTACGCAGATCGCCTCCGACGGCGGCGAGTTTTTCGAGGGCGATCAATGAGGCGGTGCCCGCTTTCCCCACGGGAAATACCTCGAAGCCCGTGGGCGCGCGGGAAAAGAAATCCGCCGCCTTGTCGGGCACGTCCTTTACGAGTTCCGAGCTGCCGTAGAGCGGCAGCAAACCTGGACGACGAAACGCTTCGCGTTGCAAAACGATGCCGTGATTTTTCATCGAGAAAGTCTGCGGAGCCTCGGCTCGCAGCGACCGACGCTCGATCCAGCGCGCACCGGTGATGATGACCGCGAGCAGCCCGGCCATGACTCCGAACGCGCAAAAAACGGCGGCGAGGTGCGGACGTGAGGAATGCATCGGGCTTTAGGTTCGGCCATAGCTTTGCACACGCAAGGCGGGAGCGGGCTTGCATTGAGGCTGGCGGGTGCGGCCTTATCGCTCGTGATGAAGGCACACACCGAAACTTTCTCCATCCGTACGAGAGGGAAGGGGACTTACGAGATCACCGGGGAAGTCGAGCGCGTCGTGCGCGAGAGCGGGGTGACGACGGGCATCGCGACCGTCTTCATCCAGCACACGAGCGCGTCGCTCATCATTTATGAAAATGCCGATCCGTCCGCGCGCACGGACTTGCACGAGTTCTTCGAGCGGCTCGTGCCGGAGGATCAGGATTATTTCATCCACACCGACGAAGGCAGCGACGACATGCCTTCGCATCTGCGCATGGTGCTCACGCGGACGAGCGAGGTCGTCCCCGTCGCGAATCACCGGATGACGCTTGGGACGTGGCAGGGCATTTTCGTTTTCGAGCATCGCCGCGCGCCTCACACACGGACGCTCGTGGTCAGCGTTGTTGGAGTTTGAAATGAAACGCACCCGCGGACTGGCGGTGAAGGCACGCTTCAGTGCGATAGACGGTTATTTGCGGCGGCGAAAGCCGAGCAGCGCGGGGAAGCCGATGGTGAGCAACGCCCCAGTCATCGGCTCTGGGACTTGGTTCGCTAGCTTGAGAGGCACGCCAGCGTCATCGGTAAAGGCTAAGTACTCCGGGCGACGCACTCCATCGTTGCTATCGGCAAAGACCGAGCCGACGCCGCCCGGCGTGAACTTCTCAATCGTGTTGTCGTTCGCGTTTGCCACGTAAAGATTTCCCGTGCTGTCAAAAGCAAGACCACGCGGGCCGTTCAATCCGCTACTGGCAAAAACTGAACCAAGGCCGCCGGGTGTGAACTTTTCAATCGTGTTGTTTCCCAAGTTCGCCACGTAGAGATTACCCGCCCTGTCAAAGGCAAGACCGCGAGGGCTGCTCAATCCAGTGCTGGCAAAGACCGAACTAACCCCGCTGATGGTGAACTTCACAATCGTGTTGTTGGCAAAGTTTGCGGCGTAGAGATTACCCATGCTGTCAAAAGCGAGGCCGTGGGTGGTGCCGCCCAATCCGCTGCTGGCAAAGACCGAACCGACGCCGCTGAGGTTGAATTTGATAATCGAGTCGCTCCCGACGTTTGCCGCGTAGAGATTTCCTGCGCTGTCGAAAGCGAGGCCTGCTGGCCCGTTCAATACGTTCCCGTTGCTACCAAAAGGGGAGCCGACACCGGCGGGGCTGAACTTCCTGATTGTGCTGTTACCAAGGCTTGCGGCGTAGAGGTTTCCCGTGAGGTCGAAGGCAAGGCCATACGGAAAATTCATCCCACTGCTGGCAAAGATCGAGCCGACGCCTGCGAGTGTGAATCTTTCAATCGTTTCGCTCGAAGAGTTCGATACGTAGAGAATATCCGCACGAGCGGGCGTGACGAGCGATCCGAGAAGTAGCAGCGCGGTGCTGGTGAGGAGGGAACGGAGGCGTGTTTTCATGGGGGGTATTCTGTTCGAACTTCGGTACCAAGTTTCACTGGGCGATGCAAGTGCGGGCGAAGTCGCACTTCGGAGGTGCGGAACCGGGGGACGAAGCATAGGTAGCCGCGCACTGCCGTGCCGGCCCTTCGGGCTGCCGTTGGCAGGCTGTCTCGCTCCGCTCGGCTCGGGGACATGCGCGTGCCTAAGGGCAACTTGGGCACGAGGGGTAACAACAAATTGGCACGCGCGGATGGGCTGCGGCAGGGTCGAGCGTGGGGATGGCGGAGTCGAGCCAGGCTAGCGTGGCGGGCGAGATGGTAGTTTCGTCGTAGTCGGTTCCTTGAGTGCTATCTAGTCCTATAAATTGCCAGCCGCCGTGATTGAAGGTGTAGTTGAGCTTGTTGGGAAAGACGGCGTCGTAGCCGGTGCGGTCGCGATCTTTGATGAAGTCGTGATTTCCCGGCACGGGATGCAGCGGCACGCGAAGTCCGTCGAAGGCTGCGCGGACGATGGCGTATTGGGCGGGTTCGCCGCCGTCGGCGAG
>JANLQB010000870.1:0-2099 GCA_031367565.1 Verrucomicrobiota bacterium | reverse complement strand
AGCCGCCCGATCTGCCCGGCCACGGTGTCGATGACTTTCTTGCGTTCCTCCGGCGCGCGACCGGCGAGCGGATGGGTGTCGATGAATTGCGCGACGGATTGCGGCGAAGGTTTCACGCGATGCGCCCAGGTGATGACGGCTCCGACGATGAGCCAGAGGACGGCGAGCGAAAGAGCGGCTTTGATCCAGAGAGGGCGCATGGGAGAAAGAGTGATCGTGAGATGAAGACGCGCGCAACGAGTTTTTGGTGGCTCGCGGAGGATCAGATCCGGAGGAAAATCTTCCGCCTGCACATCCAGAAAAGGATGAGCCAGAAGCTGAGGACGACGCAGGTTCCGAGAACGAAGGGCGCGTAGGGAGCGCCAAACATTTCAAAGAAACGGGCGCTGAGGTGGCGCTGGAAGGCCTGGCGGAAGAAGTCGGCGAAGAGCCATTCGGACATGACGTAGGCGGCGATGGAATTCATGCCGATGACGACGAGTGGGAAGGACCATTTGCGCCAGCCATGGAGGTCGATGAGCGCGAGGAATGCGGCCATGAGGAGCAAACACCAGCCGCCGCTGAAGAGCACCCAACTCGGTGTCCAAATGCGTTTCACGACGGGGCAAATGCCGGTCGCGCCGAGAAGCCATCCCGAGGCGAGGCTGATGACGCCTGCGATGGCGAGCCAGCGCACTTTTTCCAAAGTGGAGCGCGAGCTGCGCAGGATGCCGCCCGCGAGCAGGCCGAGGATCATCGTGCCGAGGGTGGGGATGGAGCTGAGCGTGACGTAGCCGCCGCCGTTGGTGACAAATGGTTTTTCGCGCGGGAAGAGATTGAGGAACCACGTGTCGAAGGCGGACGCGGGGTTCGTGTTTTTGTTCCAGTGCGCGGCGAAATCGGTGAGCGGTTGCGAGCCGGCTGCGAGCGGCCAGAGCGCGAAGGCGAGCCAGTAGCCGGCGAGGATGACGCCGAGGGCGATCCATTGCGCGCGCACGGGTCGCCACGCGAGGAGGAAGAGGAATCCGTAGCCGAGGCCGATTTGGGTGAGCGTGTCCTCGAAAGTGAAATTCGTCTGGGGATGACCGACGGAGCGCAGGCCGATGCCGAGGAAGATGAGGACAAGCGCGCGGGCGAAGGCGTGGAGCGTCATCGTGCCAAAGGTCTGGCCTTGGGCGCGTCGGCTGATGAGCGAAAACGGCAACGCGACTCCGACGAGGAATGAGAACGACGGCTGGATCATGTCGTGCAGCACGCAGCCGGTCCAGGCGACGTGGCTCTGCTGCGCGTGGAGGAAATTCCAAAAGGCCGAATCCGGCAGCGCCTTGGCGACCGCGCTGATGTCGAAGCGTTCGGCAATCAGCAGAAACATCACGAACCCACGATAGGCGTCGATCGAAGTGATGCGCGCCGGGGCGGGGGATTCGGGAGCGGACATGCGCGGGATGATTGCGACGGCGAATAGCCGCGGCGAGCGCGATTTTGCCGCGTCAACGCACCCTTTCGTCCGGCGAGTTTGCGTTTATGGCAAGGCACGTGCGAAAGCGATCATCGGGGGGGAATTGAGGGAGGTGGGATTGGATCGGGTCGCGTTAGCCGCTTTGCGCGAGAGCGATCCGCGCCAAGCGCGGCTGGCTCGGGCGGTGAGAAAGGACTGCGCCGTGCCCTTGAAGTGGCCGGGGGAAGAACTGCAAAAGGGGCCGCGCGATGAACGTCCCCTAGTTGACCAATCCCACCGTGTGGAAACCGAAACATGCGAAAATATTCTCCTGACCATAATGGCAGGACCAGCCGGTGAACCGCCGGTATTTTCTCCCGCAAAATGCGCATTTTTCAGGAAACAGGGCTTCATTGCCGGGTGACATAGCTTCCGTGTCAGGCAGTCAGAAGACGAAGCCGGGTAATATAAAGACCGATCTGCCCAGCAGAGGGTTCAAGTCACCTGTCTTCACTATTTTTCCTCCCTGCGCGAAGCCCATGTCGTACGATATGGACTTCGCGCAGGGTGAAACACAAGTGCGACGGCGAACATCATGAAGTTGCAAGGTAACAAAAACATTTTGCAGGGCTGTAAAAACCTTTTGCAGGGTAGCAAAGACCTTTTACCGGGTAGCAAAGAC
>JANLQB010000863.1:0-7669 GCA_031367565.1 Verrucomicrobiota bacterium | reverse complement strand
CGTGACTGGCTCGCGGTCGTAGAAAATGTTCCCGGAGTTATCGATCGCGATGGCTTTCACCTTGTTCTTCTCCGTCTGCTTTTTCGGTGCATTACTCCCGCGGGGAAGGTTCGCCTTCACGCCCTGCACCGTCGCCGTGGTCATCAGGATGAAGATGACGAGCAGCACGTACGCGAGGTCCAGCATCGGTGTGATGTTGATTTCGTCGTAAGGTTTGTCGTCCTGGATTTGCATGGCGCGTTACTTGGCGGCTTTGGTGGCCAGCCCGACCTGCGTGATGCCGGTCTGACCGATGACATTGAGCACATCCATGATGCGCTGGTACTGCGCGACGCGGTCGCCCTTCACCACGATGGGAATGTTCGGATTCTCCGCCTTCATCTGCGCGAGCCGCGATTCGAGTTCGCTCAAGGTTACGGGTGAAGTATCCAGAAACACCTTTCCCTCCGTGTTAATGGTGATCGCCTTCACCTTCGGCTCCGCAAGGTTCTTGGTCGCCTTGCTGCCCGCGGGCAAGTCCGCCTTCAAACCCTGAACCGCCGCCGTACACATCAGGATGAAGATAACGAGCAACACGTACGCGAGATCGAGCATCGGGGTGATGTTGATGTCGTCGTAAGGCTTGTCGTCCTGGATTTGCATGGCTGTGTCCTTAGTGCCCGCCGCCGCCGTCCGATTCGTTGCCCTTTTCCTTGTAAAACTCGGCCATCTTAGTGACGAACTCATCAATGAAGATGTGCATATCGTCCTTCGCGTCCTTCACCCGGGACAGGATATAGTTATAGCCAAATAGCGCAGGAATGGCGACTGCCAGCCCGGCCACGGTCGCCAGCAGCGCAGCCGCGATACCTGGCGCGATCGCGTTCACATTTACTTCACCCGCCGCAGCCACGGCGGCGAAGGTAATCATCACGCCGACCACGGTGCCGAGCAGGCCAAGAAAGGGTCCGCCGGAAATACAGATCGTAAGAAGCACGATGAGCTTGTTGATCTTCTGCGTCTCGCGCACGAGCCCGCCATCGAGCGCGGCGCGGATCGCCTGGATCGAGCGTCCCGCCAGCCCGCGTCGAATGCCTTGTGAGCGGTCACTAGCCAGGCGATGCCGGATTTCCTCCACGCCGATGTGATAGATCCGATACACGGACGAGCGGCGCAGCTTCTTCACGTTCTCCTTCGTCACGCGGCCACCCATCGTTTTCGATTTTTCTACGTCATCGTCGTCGAGCACCGTGAGGTCTGAAGCCACGAAGCGCCATTGCTTCATGAACATCTCATTGCCCGTCGAAAGCGCGTTCAAGTAACGCGTCTTGGTAATCATCACGTACCAGCTCATCACCATCATCACCGCGAGAACGATGATGACCGCCCAGCCATCGGGCGTGAGGTTTTTCACGATGACGGCGAAGTGACCGGTCGTGAGAAAGCTCAACCAGTTCTTTGGCTGCTCATGTTCCCCGGCAACGATGACCTTCGCCGCCTTTTCACCACCCTGCCCGAACGCGGCGAGTTGGACGAAGCCGGCTGGCCGCGCGGTTTTGTGGATTTGCAGTTCGTCCAGTTCGCCCGTGAAACCCATCGCGCCCGCCCGTGTGTCGCCGCCGAGTGTGATGGCTGTATTCATCCCCTGCACGCTAGATGCGAGCGCCTGAGCAGGCTCACCGTTGACATAAAGGGTCGTCTTCCCTACCTCCGCGACCACGGCGAGATGCGCCCACGCACCGGGCGCGAGTGCCTGGGCAGCGGAGGCGCGTTTGCCGCCGATTTCGAGGAAAGGCGTGCCGTTGTTCACGCCCAGCACGAAAGATTTTTCCCCATCACGCCGACTGAGAATCACGGCCTCCGGTGTCGCCACGGAAACTTTCACCCACGCGGAAATCGTTACCTGATTTTGATCGGTCCAAAGCAGCGACGGCGACGGCGTGATCGTCACCGGATTCGTCCCCATAAAAGCGGTGCCGCTGCCGACTAACGCACCCTCAGCCTTGCCGCCTGCCGACTCTGCGCTGTTCCCGTTTTTCGTCGAGTCCCCCGCAGGCTGCCCACCTTCGCCAAAGTGAAATACGAGCACCGTGTCCGCGTCGTAACTAGCTTTCGGGTCTTCGACCTTGATCGCCTTCGGATCAGCCGATCCGTAATACATCCAGAACGCCGTCTTCGCGTTCGGCTTAACTTCCGGTAACTTTACCCACACGAAGGCTTCGCCCAGCATCGCGTCGATTTTCTCGATGTGATAAGGCAGCACCGTCTTATTGTCCTCGGTCACGAAACGCAGGTCGCTGAGGTCTTCCTTCGCCCCCGCCGGATAGTTCGCTTCGTAAAGCCGCACGAGCACCGTCGCACCGCCGATCGCCTCCGTGAGGTTCGCGCCCGCAGCCGTAGTATCGACGGTGATGCTCTTACGCGCCGGCCAGGCAGCGTCCCACCATTTATCCTTTGCCTGCGCGATTCCGGAAACCGCGAGCAACACGGCAATGAGGGTAGTGAGTAGTTTCAAAGTGCGGTTGGCGTTTCCCATTTTCAAAAGTCCGCCCAGACGCGGAAGGTCACGCGCGGGTCGTGCGCGTGGGTGTCGGTGAGGCTGGTCAGCGGCAGCGCGAGATCGACGGAGCCGTTGAAGTGATTGAGGAGCTGGAACCGGCTGCCGATGCCGATGCTGGCTAGATTGAAGTGTGACTCCTGATCGGGCAGGGGTTCATGCGAGGTGAGCGTCCCTACGTCGCCGAAGGCGTAGAAGCGCCATTCGTTGCCGGTCGGTTCTTCCGTGGCGTTCTCGCCTTCACCGATTTTGCGCTTCTCGGTGAGAAGGGATGGGCTGCGGAGTTCCAGCGTGCCGAAGATCGCGTTATCCCCGAGCGCCTCGGCTTCGAGATAACCGCGCGCGGTGTTCAATCCCCCGCCGCCGAATTGTTCGCTGTTCACTAGCGGCGCGCCCGCCGCCTGCCCCTGCACTTTTCCAAAAAGCGCGAGGCCGTACGGCAACTGCTGGGTGCGGGAAAGATCGCCCCTGAAGTAGAAGAAATTGCCATCCGAGCCAAAGCGATTGCGCTCATAATTGCGCCCCCGACTACCCATGCCACGCAGACCCATCGTTGCACCCGCGTTCAGCTCCGTGAGGCTCTTTTTTCCGACCCAAGTTCCACTATAGTTCACACTCAGTGGGTAGTAGTGGATCGGGGTCTGGTCGGTGGTGAGGCCGACGGTCACGTTTTGGTCGAAGTGCTTGTAGTCCATCCCCGCCGTGAACGAGTGGAAGAAGCCCGGCCGTCCCGGCAGCGTGGCGATAGCCCGCAGCCCCACGATTTCGCCGCGCCCTGCCACGGCGACTCCGCCGAGCGTGGACACGTCGCTGTGTTGCTTCACCCCCTGCAAGAGCACGCTCAGCCAGTCATTACCAGGGAAACGGGCAAGATAGTATGCCGTGAAAACTTTCACCTTCGCCAAATCCTCCGGCGAGATCTGGAAACTCGTGCCGACGGTATGGCCGAGCTGCCAGAGATTGCCGTAGGAAAGCGCGCCGCTCAGCCGAAGCTCCGGCGTATTCGCAGAGTAGCGGTTGTTGAGTTCCAGGCTGCCATGCAGCGGAGACTTATCCTTTACCAGCAACTCGATGTCATAGACGCCGGGCTTGTCCGTGGGATTCAGCTTCGGCTCCACGCGCCGGTCCGGGAGCTGATTCAGCGAGACGACGTCGCGCTGCACATCGTTGAAATTGATCACCTTTCCCTCCGCTAGGGAGCGCGCCTGCGCCTTCATCGCGCTCGGCATAAAGTAGCGCGCGTTCTTCACGCGCAGCCGCCCGACCGTGCCCTCGCGAACCTCCAGCAGCACGATGCCGCCCCGCCCGCTCTGCTCGGGCACGCTGACCGAAGCGGCCTTGTATCCCTTGTCCTGATAAGCTTTCTCCAGCGCGGCTCGCGCCTGCTCCACATCCGTCGGAGTCCGCCCCGGCCCGAGAAAAGGATACACCGCTTCCTGCACCTCGATGGGTGGCAACGACTGCGATCCCGTCACGCGATATTCGCGGATGTAGATCGGACGGGGCGCGGACTCCTGCGCTTCACCTTCCGCCGATCGAGCCGTCGAGACGGCCAGCAGCACGCCCAGGCACGCAGCGGCGTACGATGGAAAACTGCGAAAGAGGTGGCGAAGTGACGGCGACATTGCGTGCCCTACCTTCAGCGCCATGTGTGGCATTTGTGTGGCAGCCTTGTGACGATTCGGGGAATTTGTCCGCGACGATGCTGTTTTGTGCGATTCGCCTACTTAGCCGTTATGCTCACTCCGCCGGACTCTCCGGTGGCCCCTCCACGAGGCACAGTGCTCAGAAAATATCCGAACGCTCCGCTCGTTGCGCCTTTCTGCACGATTACCGCTCTGAATGGCGTGGCCGTCCTGTCGCTATGCACGAAGCGTCCTGCCACCAAACCAGTGGCGCGCGTGATCGCGACGGTGGCGCTTCGATTCGTCGCGGGAACCCCGTAAACGATATTTGCCGTCGAGATATTCAGGTTCTTCGAGAGGAGTGCGCTGAGTTTCCCATCGCTAAATTCAATCTTCGCGTTCCCGTTGACCCGATCAACCTCTCCCAAGCCCGGGAAGACACTCGCCGCGGGCCTTGCTGGCGGGATTGCGTAACTCGCGCCGAGCAAATCCAGCCTTATCCCGGCAGGCCATCCGGCCGGATAGTAAGTCGCGCGCGTTTTCAGCGGGCGGAGCCAAAGTAGATTTGTGCCGGTGAAATCGCTACCCGCCTGTCCCTTAAAGGCAAGGGTGCCGGACAGCGAACCGCCTGCGTTGTAGAGAGATGCAAAGAGCGGGCAGGTGTAGTCTTTGGTGAGGGCCGTGCTGCAAGCGAACGGCGATCCATCGGCGAGGAACCCCGAGATCCTCACTGTACCAGTCTTGGCTACCTTTGCGAAACCGATTCCGTCTCCTGGTGGAAATGCGGTAGCGGCAAGCCCCGTCTGATCCTTCGATGGCAGCACGGCGGTATAAGTCCCGCGGTTCGCGAGAAAGGCCGGATCGACACTAGTTTGTGCCGTCGTCCCATCGAAAGCATCGCGCTCGGCATGGACGGTCCCCGTCACGCCGGGATTCTTCGTTTCTCCACTGATGACATCGCCAGCGATGCTGAGCGTCATCGTTCCGAGATCCATCGGAGTCAGGCAGTTTAGTTTAAGCTTTAATGAGGTCGTGGCTCCAGGGCTGAAGGTCGCAGCACCCGCAGTGTCGAACTTCCCTTTGAACGACAACATGCCATCGTCCAAACGAAGCGCGCCCGTGAACGCGCCGCCGGTCGCCACCGTCAGCGCGATATAGCCAGTGGTCATGTGCGCGGGCGTGCCTGCCGAGGCAATCAATCCGCGATAGTTCCCGGCGATGATCGTAGTAGTCTGGGTGTCCTTGTCCGTGATCGTCACCGTTACCGTCGCCGTCGCCCCGAGCACCCCGCCATTAGTCGAATTGGAAAGCACCGCAGTGAACTGCCGACTCTGCTGAAACCCGGCACGATCGAGGACGGCGACATTCACCGTCTTCGTCGTCTCGTTCGCAGCGAAATCCACCGGCACATTCGTCTGCGCCGTGTAATCCGTGCCTGCGAGCGCGGTGCCGTCGGCGGTGGAAAATGCCACGCTTCCAGCGCCGGTGGTCACGCCACTACGGGTGATGGTGAGCGCGACCGTTCCGCCTGCCACATTTTCCGCGACCGAAGTCGTCGCCGCGCCAAAGACGAGCGTCGAAGGCTGTGGATCAACCTCTAAAATGGCAACGGTTGCGGTGTTCGGAGCGCCGAGGGTGGCACCGCTCGGACTCGAAAGCGCGACGTTGAACGAACGATTTCCCTGAAAGCCCGTGCGATGAGCCACTGCCACGTTCACCATCTTCGAGGTTTCATTCGCCGCGAAGCTCACCGCCGTATTCGTCTGCCCGGTGAAGTCCGTCCCCGCCAGCGCGGTCCCATCGGTCGTGCTGAAATTTACCGTGAACGCCGAGGTCGCATCGCCGGTGCGCGTGAGCGTGACCGCCAGCGATCCCGCGTCCTCATTCACCGGGAAACTAGTCGCGCTCAAGGCGACGGAAGGCGGCGCGGGATCGACCTCGATAATTCCCACCGTCGCCGTGCTGGCCGTACTCAGGCTGACATTTCCGGTGGGGCTCGACAGCGCCACGCTAAATTGCCGCCCCCCCTGAAAGCCCATACGCCGGGCGATGGTGACGTTCACCGCCTTGTTCGTATCATTGGCCGCGAAGCTGACCGGCACATTCGTCTGCCCGGTGAAATCCGCACCCGCGACCGCCGTGCCATCCGTCGTGCTAAAGTTCACCGTGAACGCCGTCCCAGCGTTACCCGTCCGCACTAACTTGATCGCAAGCTGCCCTCCCACCACGTCTTCATTTACCTGGTAACTAGTGAGTTCGAGACCTACCGTCGCGGGTGGCGCGAAGACGGAGATGTCCGTGACGAGTGTAAGATTGCCATTGTTATCGAGCTTAAATCCTCCAACGAGAACCGCATTCCCGGAACCCGGTTCGAGTTTGTAAAAATCCAAGACGGAGCCGGACGTGCCGTTGGCGAAGTTGCCTTCGATTCCGCCGGCTGCATTGAAGAAGGCGAACGCGGATGTCCCGACGGTATTGGAACCACCCGGTTGAAACGAGGCGTAGCTGTTCACCGCGTTTGTCGATTGTAACAACGCCTTCGGATTGTTCGGTGAAATTGTCTGATCAGCCGTGGCACCGGCCGCGTAACCCGCGCTTCCCGACATGCTCAGAATTTTGCCTGCGGGCGTTCCCGCACCGAACGCGCTTGCTCTCGTCCACGGGACTGATTGGGTGCCCGGTGTGAGTTCCGCGCGCGATACGAACATCGTGTTGTTAGATGGGAAACCGTTGCCCGCGACTTTCTGGACGCCCGAAACACTCCACAACACATCGCTCCGCGTCTTCCAATCGGCACCAAAGGTATTACTTAAATCAGTGGCGATGTTGCCCACATTGACGCTGAGCTGACCGGAAGTGCTCGTGAACTGAGTGATGCTGCCGATATTGATCAGGTAGTCTGTGGTGGCGCCTTCTCCGCCCGTCGCGCGAAAGCCAAGAAGGATGTCGCCATCGCTGTAGGGCAGTGCAGCCTGGCCAACCTGGATAAGCAACATGGCGCACGCGATGGTGCGGCAAACACGGGATAAAATACGGACGAATCGCGAAGGAGTTTTCATGAACGGCAAGGGGATTGATTTCTGGTGCAACAGAGCTGAGTCTACCTTCGCGCGCAGCCTTGGCCCGACAAGCGACGCATCGTGACATTCTCGCGGCACGAATGTCACAAACGCGTGACGCATCTCATTTGTCGCTTGATTGTCACATGAACAGCCAGGGGTCTCATGTTTAGAATGCGAAGATGTTCCATCCTTTCCGCGCAAACCCTTTTCGAGTCCTGACCGCACTCCTGCTCACGAGTGGTGGCGCAAACTTATTGGGCGTCGATGAACCCAAAACCAACGATGCCGACGCACTTTTTGTTGCCGGTCGCGCCAGCTACAAAGGCGAGGGTGCTCCGCTCGACTATGCCAAAGCCGCCGACTACTTCCTCAAAGCTGCGGAAGCCGGCCACTCCAAGGCGCAAGCAACCCTCGGCGCGATGCTGGTGGAAGGGCGCGGGATTCCG